>JAAZDX010000003.1 GCA_012512605.1 Bacillota bacterium | reverse complement strand
GACGGCATGTGCTGGCCGCCCGTTATGACCAAAGCCTCAAAGGCTTGCCGGTGACCCTACCCTGGCAAGATCCTGATACCTATTCGTCTTGGCACCTATATGTACTTCGGCTCCATCTTGACCAATTAGGAAAATCACGAAAGCAAATCTTCGAGGAGTTAAGGACGGCTGGGATCGATGTGAATGTGCATTATATCCCTGTTCATACCCAACCTTACTATGAGCGACTGGGTTTTAAAGTCGGTGATTTCCCGGCGGCCGAAGAGTATTACCGTGCAGCGATTACGCTTCCCCTCTACTACAGTTTGAGTGATGAGGATCAGAATTACGTAATAGAGAAATTACAGGAAATTATAAGATAAACAGCTAATATTATTGTTAGAGCTAAATTGTGTTTAATTTGGGATTAGAATATTATTTTGTTTTGTACTGATTATTGTTTGGTTCCAAGGAAGATGGTTTATGGATAGAAGGGGATACAGATGAAGACTGCAATAATTGTCCAGGCCAGGATGGGGTCCACCCGGCTACCGGGAAAGATTATGAAAAAAGTACTGGATAAGCCCTTGCTCGAATACCAGTTGGAAAGATTATTGCGGGTTAAGCAAGCGGACCAAGTGATCATCGCCACTACGGATCATGGCGAGGAACAGCCGATTGTTGATCTATGCCAAAGATTAGGGGTCCCCTTCTTTCGGGGTTCGGAGCATGATGTCTTAGCCCGGTACTACGGCGCAGCGACCCAATATCACGCCGATGTAGTTGTTCGGATTACTTCCGACTGCCCCCTGATCGATCCGGCGGTGGTCGATGAGGTGATCGGCTTTTATCTTAAGCACAAAGCGGAATACGATTTTATCTCCAACACCTTTTCAAAACGGACCTACCCTCGGGGGATGGATACGGAAGTCTTTTCTTATCAGGCGCTTATGGAAGCCCATGAAGAGGCCACCGATCAAGCGGAGCGGGAGCATGTGACCATCTTTATCAAGAGACATCCGGAGCGCTATAAAATAAAGACTTTGCCTTACGACAAAGATTACAGCCATTACCGGTGGACGGTTGATACTCCGGAGGATTTTGTGCTAATCGAAAAGATGATTGCCGCCCTCTACCCGGTTAACCCCCATTTTACGCTGGAAGATTGCTTGACTTTGATTGAAGAACATCCGGAGTGGGTAAAGATTAATGCGCATGTAAAACAGAAGCCGGTGAAGTAAAATGAAGGTATACATTCGTGCGGATGCTTCCACCCAGATTGGAACTGGACATGTTATGCGTTGCCTTACTTTAGCGGGAGACCTCAGACATTTTGGGTTGGAGGTTTCCTTTATTTCCCGGGTGTTATCCGGGGATTTATGCGATTATGTTGAAAATAAAGGGTTTAAAGTCCATCGTATAAACGAAGAAGTAGATTTAACGGTGGACTATTGGCAGTGGTTGGGTGAAAACTGGATGACCGATGCCATAAAGACCCGGGAAATAATACTTAACCAAGCTGGGGTTCAATCCGATATAAGTAATGTAGACACAGGGGATGGCATATCTAAGCAAGTTTCTCTACTTGATGAGAGGTTAATCAACCAAAGTTCAAAAATTGCGGCGCATATATTCTCTGATTCTAATACAGGCTGGGAATGGGGTTCGAGAATTAATCTTGTGGTGGATAGCTACGCTTTAGACCATAAATGGGAGAAATTCCTTCGGCCTCACGTCAATAAGATCATGGTCATCGATGATCTGGCCAATCGCGCTCATGATTGTGATTTGCTTTTGGATCAAAACTACTACCGGGATATAGAACACCG
>JAAZDX010000027.1 GCA_012512605.1 Bacillota bacterium | reverse complement strand
CCTTCCCTTTCGCATCCTTGGTTTGCGTCTTAACCGCAAAACCCAGTTCTTCCGAGAACCACTGGACCAAAATACCGTATTTCCGTTCTTTATAAGTATATTGTATTATCTGGCAGGGATAACCATTGATGGTCTCACTACCGAGCGTCTTCATCTCATATTCGAGCTCCAGGTTGGGTTGGTTGGGATCAAAGGGGAGGTTTATTTCCATATATTGTTGCTCAGGCAGGAGCGTCCAACTGAGCTTTTTATCCAAGCGCAGAATGGTAACACTGACCGTATCTCCATCGCTGATCTCTTGGCGGATTTTATCTCTTCCTTGAACATAAATTTTCCCTGTTGTCACCTTACCCTTCACATCGGTTTGAATCATCTCTCCTGAGAACTCTGGAGTAGCCGCGAGAACCAGCCCAGAAAAGATTAAAAACACTGTCAGCAGAAATACCAGTTTTGTCCCAATCTGTTTTGCCATTAACCTAAACAACTCCTTTTCCTTATTTTCTGCCGGCGCCCTGTCCGCCTTCCGGAAGCGACCCGGAAAAGTCTCCGTGATGATTCCTTGACTTGAAAAGCGCCCTCTTCGATCCTACACCCCGACTCTCAACAAAATATAAACACGAAGCTTAATGATGCAACGATCTTCTTAACCCTTCCTGCTTGATAAATAACCAATAATATCATATAATCTATTCCATATATAACTATTTATTAATTTTTAGGCTAATTAAGGAGGCCGAATCGTGGAAAACAGAGAAAAGTTTGCTTCCCGGTTGGGCTTTATCCTAATCTCGGCGGGTTGCTCCATTGGCTTAGGGGATGTGTGGCGTTTCCCCTACATCACCGGGCAGTACGGCGGGGGCATCTTTGTCCTCATCTATCTAGTCTGCATTGTCGCACTGGGGATCCCAATCATGACCATGGAGCTGGCGGTCGGGCGCGCAAGCCAAAAAAGCATTGCCACTTCCTTTAGAGAAATGGAAGGTAAAGGGCAGAAATGGCATCTGATGGGGTATGCGGGGGTCGTCGGCAATTATCTTTTAATGATGTTTTACACTACCATTGCCGGCTGGATGCTGGCATACTTCTACAAATTTATGATCGGACAGTTTAATGGCCTTGATACCCAGCAGGTGGGGCAGGTTTTTGGAAATCTTGTGGCCAACCCGGTCGAGATGACGATTTGGATGGTCATTACAACCGTGTTCTGTTTTGGCGTCTGCTCCCTTGGATTGCAGGAGGGCGTGGAAAAGGTGACCAAGGTAATGATGGTCCTGTTGTTCGCGCTCATTATTATGCTGATCGGTAAAGCAGTGACGTTGCCTAACGCCGCTGAAGGGCTCAAGTTTTACCTGCTCCCTGACTTTAACCGCATACAAGAGATTGGGCTCTGGGAAACGGTCTTCGCTGCCATGAGCCAGGCCTTTTTCACTTTGAGTCTTGGGGTTGGTTCGATGGCGATCTTCGGAAGTTACATCGGGAAAGAACGGAATCTTTTCGGTGAATCGATCAGTATCGCCTCTTTGGATACTTCATTATCGCTGCTGGCCGGGCTGATCATCTTTCCCGCCTGCTTTGCCTTTGGGGTTGACCCCGGTGAAGGTCCCGGCCTGGTCTTCGTGACCCTGCCCAATATCTTCAACTCGATGAGCGGCGGGCAAATCTGGGGATCCCTCTTCTTTATCTTTATGACCTTTGCCGCCTACTCGACGGTGATCGCGGTCTTTGAAAACATCATTGCCTT
>JAAZDX010000026.1 GCA_012512605.1 Bacillota bacterium | reverse complement strand
GCGCTTCAAATTCAACAAAAATTGACAGCTTTGGCTTGATCGTTTCCACTAAATGCTTAATAATCCAGGGTAAATCCACAGGAATCAAGATAGTTTTCTCAGGACCAAAAAGTCGTTCCGCCATTTGTCTCCCGGCACTGCTATTAGTCGATACTATATAATGCAGATTGATCTGTTTTTCCTGTAGCCCGTTCATAATTGCGGTCGCCATTTTTATTTCCCCTAAGGAAGCGGCATGAATCCAAACCAGGTCTTTCTTTTCCTTTTTTACAAGTTTAATATAGTCCTTAAAACATTTTGGATAAATACCTAATCTTTCTAAATACTCCTTAACGACAAACTCGGTCTTACCAAAAAGATAAAGTAATGATAAAGGTAAGAATAACAGGAATGATGCGGAAATTAATATGTTATAAAGAACAAACATAATCTAATCTCCTCATATTTTATTCCTTGATTGATTCTTCGATCATTATTACGCTCCTCTCCAAGGCCCCTTTTTCCTTTTCTATGAGCTGTTGCGCTTTTCCTTTGATCTCCTGTCGAAGAGCCTCGTCTCGTAATAATAACCGTATCTTATTTTTAAGGTCTTCTTCATCTCGAACCATCATCCCAATGTTATTTATAATTAATGCTTCAGCAATCTCCTGAAAATCATGTACATAAGGGCCAAACAAAACGGGTTTACCGAAAAAAACCGGTTCTAAAAGGTTATGTCCGCCTGTTTTTGTTAAACTTCCTCCGACAAAAGCAAGTGTAGAAACACCGTATAGATCGGCCAATTCTCCTATGGTGTCAAGGATGATAACCTCATAATCGGTAGTTCCTTTAACATCTTTTGTGGTTATCCTTGTCCGTTCAATTGTATTTAAATTAAAACTTGCGCTCAACCGTTTTACTTCTCCGGCCCTTTCGATGTGACGTGGAGCAATTATCAACACCAAATCTTTAAACTCATCTCTTAGATCGTTATAAACTTTAAAGATGATCTCTTCTTCTCCTGGGTGCGTACTGCCTGCAACTAAAACGATGGCGTTTTCCGGAAGATTCAAGCTGTCTCTTAGTGCTTTTCTTTCGTCTTCCGGCATTTTTTTCGCGCTACCGTCGTATTTTAAGTCACCAGTCACCCTAATTCTACTTGGCATTACCCCTAAATTCTGGACATTCTTTTTTTCCGTTTCGTTCTTCATCCCGAGAAGGTCCAGTTTATTTAGGGTGCTTGTTAACAACCCAGGAAACAACCGATAATACTTTAAAATCTTGTTGTCCATGGCACCGTTGATCAAAACTACTTTACTTCCTACTTTTGCAAGGTCGTGGATGATATTCGGCCACATTTCAAATTCAGCCACAATCGTTAGCTTTGGTTTTACCTTTCTGGCTACCCTCCGAGTGATCAGAGGTAGATCCAACGGCTGTAAAATTACCTTCTCCGTACCAAATAACTTGGCCGCCATTTGCTGTCCAGAACGACTATTCGTCACCACGATGTAACCGCTATTAGGATACCGCTCTCCTAATTCTTTAATCAGCGGCCGAACCATAATTATTTCACCAACAGAAGCGGCATTTAGCCAAATGATTTCTTTCTTTGCCTTTTTTAATGCGTGAAGATAATCGGTAAATTCTTTAGTACAAAGCCCCAGTCTTTCCTCTAATTCCCTTGATATGTTCGGTTTCACGAGGGAAATAAGTAAAGCGAGGGGAAGTAAACACAAAAAAAGAACCGATACCATTAAATTATAGAGAGCCAACATCGCACAATCTCCCCTTTTTCGCCTTTATTCCTTCAAGAAACCGGCAAGCAAACTAACCATCCTTTTGGTTGCTCCCTGGTTCGAACGGACGATCTTTAGCGCATTTTGACCTTTCACATCAGCCTCGTGTTTATTTTTAAGATAATACAGCATTTTTTCTTCAAGTTCGTTAAGATCTTTCACTTGAATACAAGCGTCATTGTTCAGAAATAAACTAAGAATATCCTTGTAGTCATCCATATAGGGCCCAACAAAAATTGTTCGTCCGTAAACAGCAGGTTCTAAGATATTATGGCCACCAAACTTAACCAAGGATCCGCCGACAAAAACCAGATCGGCAAGGCGATACGCGGACAACAATTCGCCAATCGTATCTAAGAAAATAACGGCTGCTTCACGTTGGGTATTCTGGTTCTGTAATTCTGTACGCCGAATCGTAGGTATCCCGGCTTTTTTGTATAGGGACTCGATCTCTTTGACCCGTTCCGGATGGCGCGGGGCAAGAACCATTACTAGATCGGGAAATTCTGCTTTTAACCGCTGATACACGGGAATAAATAATTCTTCTTCATTGGCATGGGTGCTGCCGACTACCAAAATTGGCGATGCTTCACCAAGCTGGAGTGTCTCCACGAATGTCCTATCCCCACCCCGCCCATGGGAAGGTATGTTTACGTCATACTTGGTATTGCCAAAATTGTATACGCGCTTCTTTTCCGCCCCCAAAGCCAAAACATAGTCCACATCTTTTTGTGATTGCATGATTAAGGTATCCATCTTTCTAAGCATTTCCTGGAAATAAGGGCCTAACAATAGGTAGCGGCGAAAGCTTTTTTCACTGATCCGCCCATTAGCCAGAATCACCTTGATCCCCATTTGATTGGCGGTTTTAATAAAGTTCGGCCATAACTCCGTCTCCATAATCAGCACTAGAGCCGGTTTAATCTGGGCTAGAACCTTTTTAACAACCATTGGTAAATCGAAGGGGAAATAGATGAAAGCATCGGCCGGAATCAACTTTTCCGCCATGATTCGCCCGGTTGAGGTGACCGTGGAAAAGACGATTGTTACTTGGGGAAATTGCTTGCGGATTTCCGCACAAATTGGGCTGGCCGCTACCGTTTCGCCAACTGAAACGCCATGGATCCAAATGACCGTCCTGTTTTTAAGATCGTTCAGAAGGGTGTGGGGCAAGAAACCAAATTGCTCTTTCACTTGAACCGCTTTACCAGTTAAAACTTTGAACATGAGCAGTGGCAAAGCCGCTATGAAGTAGAGGAGAAGCAAGAGATGGTATAAGAAATCCAAAAAAACTACTCCTTTCCAGTCTCTTCCCGCCACCGCTCATGGATCCACAGCCACTGTTCCGGGTATTTTCGGATCATCATCTCGACTTGATCGGTGAGTTCCTGCAAAATCTTCTCCTTTTCCAACTGGTCTAAACCCTTATCCACCTGGCGGGGTTCGAAAAAGACGAGCCGGTGTTTTCGCCAACCCTCCCGCACCAAAAAAGCGGGGACGATCGACGCACCGGTTCTCTCGGCAAAGCGCACCGCCCCGGAAAAAGCATAGGTTGGCTGGTTGAAAAACGTCACCGGCCAGCCGTTACTGAGCGGATACTGGTCGCCAAGGAGAAAAAGGCACTCATTGTTTTTCAAGGCCAAATAAGCATCCCGTTGGGACATTTTCCGGGTATAGAGGATGCGCACGCCTTTACTCCGTCGGAGCCTGTTAATCCACCAATCAAAGCTCCTGTTATGCTGTCGCTGCACAATTGCTGTTAATGGATAACCTAAAAAGGCAACCATGCCCCCTAGCCATTCCCAGTTACCTAAATGGGCCGTATAGAGAATAATACCTTTCCCGCGGCGATGGGCTTTCTCCAGAAACTCTTCTCCTTCAACGGTCAGGTTAGCATATTCCCGAAAGTTTTTATGATTTAGCTTCCAACTCAGCATAAACTCGACAATAACCTGCCCCATATGGGTAAAGTTCGCCTCAATTAATCGCTCAATCTCCTCAGGGGTTAATTCATCCTTAAGGACAAGCTCCATACTTTCACGGGCAGTCTCGGAGTAGCTTTTCACTGTTTTTAACAATAGTTTACCCAGCCACTTACCGAATTTGGGCCGCAGACGGTCGGGCAGGATAAAAACAAAAGATTTAACCACCATACAAAAAAGTGTAATTAACAAATTGCCCAGTTCTTTCACCATTTTTCTTTCCCCCATTGTTAAATGGAAGGATCAGCTGTTAAGGAACCATGTTTACTCGTCTTTTTTAAAGCTGGTTTTGTATAAGCTATAATAAAGTCCACCTTTAGCCATTAGTTGATCATGGGTCCCGGTTTCGACAATCCTTCCTTGCGCCAGAACGATAATTTTATCCGCATTTTTAATCGTACTCAACCGATGAGCAATCACCAAGGTTGTTCTATTTTTCATAAGGCGGTTCAGGGCTTCCTGGACCAAAATCTCGGATTCGGTATCAAGGGCCGAAGTCGCCTCATCTAAGATGAGAAGCCGGGGGTGTTTTAAGATCGCCCGGGCAATCGCCACCCTTTGGCGTTGTCCCCCCGAAAGTCCTACCCCCCGCTCCCCGACGATCGTATCATATCCCTGGGGAAAACTAGAGATAAAATCATGGGCATTAGCCGCCGTCGCGGCCGCTATGATCTCTTCTTCGGTCGCATCTAGTTTTCCGTAGCGGATGTTATTCCGTAAAGTTCCGCTAAACAACACTGTTTCCTGTGGGACAATCCCAATTTGACTCCTTAAGAAGTCAAGATTAAGTTCGCTTATTTCAGTACCGTCCAATAAAATCTGTCCGGCTGTTGGGTGGTAAAAACGCGGAATCAAGTCGGCAATCGTCGTTTTCCCTGCACCACTCGGGCCGACCAGCGCCAAAATCTGACCGGGTTCAATCGTAAAGCTAATCCCATTTAGAACCTCTTCCCCTTTGTTGTAGGCAAAAGAAATGTCCTGAAACTCCAACCGTCCCTCTACTTTATCTAAGCGCTTCGCTTTTTTCTCCTCCACTAACTTGGGACTATTAATCTCTATCAACTCGAAAATCCTTTCGGCGGCAGCCAACGCCCGTTGAATCGTGGTGCTTAATTTACTCAAGGAACTGATCGGACTCATGATCGTTAGTAATAAGGCAAAAAAGGCAATTAGTTCCGCCGCTTCCAGATAGCCCTTCATCACCTGGTAACCGCCATACCATAAAATCGACGTAAAGGAAAAGGCGGTAATAAACTCAATGATCGAAGTCAGCGAGGCTCCGTATTGTTCACTACGGACTTTGGCCCGGAAATTTTCATCGTTTTCCTCACTAAACCGTTCAAACTCATATTCTTCCCGCACAAAAGACTTTACCACTTTAATCGAAGATAAAGTCTCTTCAAGCACCTGGGAGACATCGGCCAGTTTAACCTGGACCTTTCTGCTGGCTTTCCGAATTTTCTGGTTAAAAAATTTTAAAACGTAGGCAATTAGGGGAAGTACAGTAATGACGAATAAAGTTAAACGATAATCAAGAATAAAAAGATAGATGAGCGCACCCAGAAGGGTAACAAATTCATAAAAAATTCCCAAGGCTCCGTCGACAATAGCACCTTGTAAAACACCTACATCATTGGTGACCCGGGAAAGAAGTTCTCCAGTTTTGTTTTTATTATAAAAACTCAACGACATATTCTGCAAATGGTAATATAGATCATTCCGTAGATCCCGGATGGCTTTCTGGGAGACGTAAGCCAGTAAAAAGCGCTGCCAATAATAGAATAGTTCTTTCAAAAAATAGGTGGAAATTAAGAATAGCGATAACAAAGTAAGGCGCTTTAACCCTTGTGGTCCTGGTTCAAGCGTTGTAATCACTATATCCATCAAATCCTTAAAAACCTTGACCACAAAAACAGTCAGAAAAGAATGAATAAGCATGGCTAATACGCCAAGAGTCAACTGGGTTTTGTAGGGCACAATATAGCGGTATATCTTCTTCAGTAGGGGCAAAATGATCAGCTCCATCTCGGTGTTTTACAGTTTAACCACTTGAGAAAATACTTGTCCCCGGTTGGATCCTGGGGGGAATTTTATCAGAACGTAAGCATAAACTCAAAAACATGCTGCTCAATTTCCAGCTTTAGCTGGAGTGGTCGACCACCCAAGAATTACATCAATCGCTTCACGAACGGCTCCTTCGCCGCCTTTCAGCCTGGCGACGTAATCCACCTTCTCCCGGACCGCTTCCACCGCATCAGCGACGCAGAAAGATAGTCCCACCTTATTTAATAACGGTAAATCATTCAAATCGTCACCGATAAAAGCCACTTCTTCATCATTAAGTTTATACTTTTCAACCAAATGCTGGTAGAGATCGAGTTTGTCCTCAATTCCCTGGTGGATTTCGTCAATCCCCAGTTCTTCTGCCCTAGCCACGACAATCTCCGAGTTCCGCCCCGTAATAATCACCGGGATAATACCCTTGTCGATTAATAACTTAATTCCCAAGCCATCCTTAGTATTAAAAGCTTTAAAGACTTCCCCCCGCGGTCCGATATAGATCTTGCCATCAGTTAAAGTGCCATCCACATCCATGATTAACATCTTGATCTTCTTTGCTTTGGCCTGAATCTTCTTCACTCAACAATACCCGCCTTTACAATATCATACAACCGGATCATCCCTATTGGCCGGCGCTGGTCATCAATGACCGGAAGGACCATGATCTCCTTGGTTTGCATCGGTTCAATCGCCTCGACCGCCAGGGCATCCGGTTCGATCACAATCGGATTCCTTGTCATAATCTCTTGCACGCGCAAACTCGGTAGATCATCATACTTTTCAATCGTCCGCCTTAGATCCCCATCCGTGACGATCCCAACCAATTCTCCCTCGTCATCAACGACACTAATCGCACCCAAGCCCTTTTCACTCATGACAATGATCGCCTTCTTCAACATTTCTGCACAATGAATAACCGGGTTTTCATCGTCCTTAAACATCAAGTCGCTTACTTTGGTCAATAATCGTTTTCCTAATGCGCCCTTCGGGTGGAAAACGGCAAAGTTTTCCGGCTGGAAGTCAATGAGCTCTGATAACACAACGGCAAGGGCATCGCCAAAAACCAAGGTCGCGGTCGAACTGGTCGTCGGCGCTAAATTATGGGGGCAGGCTTCCCTGATGATTTGGAGGTGAATACTTAAATCCGCGTTTCTTTCTAAAGTAGAATTGGGACGACAAGTGATACTCACCAGTTTTGCCTGGATCTTCTTGATGGAAGGAATCAACTGGATAATCTCATCGGTCTCGCCGCTATAACTAACCGCCAAAACAAGATCGTCCTTGGTAATCACGCCCAAATCGCCATGGGCCCCTTCCGCCGGATGCAGATAATAGGTGGGGGTGCCCAAACTTGACATCGTGGCGGCAATCTTCTTCGCCACATGGCCTGATTTACCGATGCCGGTCAGGATCACCCGCCCCCGACAGGTACGGATGGCCTTGACCAAGCGGGCAAAGTCTTCGTCAAGCTCATCCCGGACTTTTTGTAAAGATTCGATCTCAATATCAAAAACCTTACGCGCCTCCGCAATTGGATCCAGACTCGCCATTCCTTATTTGCCTCCATCTTTAATATACTGGTCAATATCCTTAACCATTTTAAGGAGTTCTTCCAGTTCATCCAGTTTCACCATGTTTGGCCCGTCGGATAAAGCCCGGTTGGGGTCGGGGTGGGTCTCTAAAAACAACCCGTCAATCCCAACGGCTGCCGCCGCCCGCGACAGATATTTTACGTACTCCCGGTTACCGCCGGTGGCGTTCCCTTGCCCGCCAGGTTTTTGCACACTATGCGTCCCGTCAAAGACCACCGGATACCCAATTTTCCCCAGTTCAATCAGGCCGGTCATGTCGACAACCAAATTATTGTAGCCAAAACTGGTTCCCCGCTCCGTCACCATAATCCGCTGATTTCCCGATTTCGCCACCTTTTCCACGACGTTCTTCATGTCCCAAGGGGCCAAAAACTGACCCTTTTTAATATTGACCACCTTTCCGGTAGCGGCGGCTGCCACTAGCAAATCGGTTTGCCGGCAGAGAAAAGCCGGAATCTGGACAATATCAACAACCGCCGCCACCGGTTCCGCTTGCTCCGGTTGGTGAATGTCGGTAAGGACCGGAAGGTCCAGCTCCTCCCGGACCTTGGCTAAAATCCTCAGGCCTTCGGCCATGCCTTCACCCCGGAAGGAACTGAGGGCAGTCCGGTTCGCTTTATCAAAAGAAGCTTTGAAAACCAATGGGATCCCGAGTTTGGTCGTAATTTGTTTTAACTTTTCAGCCGTCTCCATAATCAACTTTTCCGCTTCAATCACACACGGGCCGGCAATCAACACAAAAGGGTTGTTCCCGCCTATTATCATCGTTTCCGTAATTTGAAATTGGGTTGTCGTGTGCTTGTCCGTCAATTATTCCACCTCGCCCATTATTTTATTGATCCGTTCAAGGTCACTCGGGGAATCAACACCAATCGTTTGAAAATGTGTTTCCGCAACTTTAATGCGATAACCGTTCTCCAAAGCTCTTAACTGCTCCAAGGATTCGGCCTGCTCTAACGGGGTCCGTTCCATCGACGCATATTTGAGTAGAAAGGCTTTCCGGTAGGCGTATAAGCCTACATGCTTAAAGACTGGCACCTGTGCTCCGGTCCGGTTATAAGGAAGCGGCGAACGAGAGAAATATAAGGCAAAACCATTAAGGTCAGTTACTACTTTCACCACATTCGGGTCATTAACCTCAGCGGCATCGGTAATCCGGTGTTTTAAAGTAGACATGACCAGGCTGGAATCGTCCAGCAAAGGTTGGGCCAGTTCATCGAGCATCCCCGGTTCCAGCAGAGGCTCGTCCCCTTGAATGTTGAGAATAATATCCTCAGCTCCCAGATCCAGGTGGCCGACCGCTTCAACCAAACGGTCGGTTCCAGTTTGGTGGTCGACCGAGGTCATCAGGGCTTTACCACCAAAAGCCTCCACAGCCTCCTTAATCCGGAGGTCATCCGTGGCCACCAAAAGATCGGAAAGGCAAGCCGCCTTTTCCGCCCGGCGGTAAACATGTTCGATCATCGGCTTTCCGGCGATCAGTTTCAATGGCTTCCCCGGGAGTCTGGTCGAGCCGTAGCGAGCAGGAATAATCCCTACTACCGTCATTGCTTTCACCCCTACAAAAACACACTCTTGAATATAAGCACTAGCACTAGTCTATTATAATACACTTCGCTATAAACTTCTATAAGCGCTTGAATCTCCTGGAAATCTTCGCGAAAAAGGCGTCCAGATCTATCCACATGTTCTCAGGAAAATATTCGCTACTCGTCCCGCATTACCTGCCGGCTCTTCAACGGTTCTCCCGGTTCGGTAGTCTCTTCTTTATTTTGTTTTAAGGATGGTTTGACGCCCATCTGGCCGGACTCTGATGTCTTACCGGTACTGGAGCCTCCTTTCTGTTGATTTCTGTTTTTTATGACAGGATAAAAAAACATCGCGGCTGCGATGTTTTTCTCTGCTAACTAAACCACTCGTTATCCTACCTTACTTGCGACTTTTTCACCTCATACCCGAGGGTCGTGATGGCTTTTTCGATTTGGTCGATTGATATCTTTTCATCATCAAAGTTCAGCTTTACTTTACTTGCGTTGAACATGACCTTGACACTTTCCTGCTCCACACCTTCCAAAGCCTTTACCGCATTGTCAATTTTCTGCATACATGAGGGGCAAGCTAAGGTTTCCAGTTGAATTGTGGCTTTTTTCATCTTCATCCTCCTCAAAAAACATTTTTACTTAATGGCTATTGTTCCTTATTTACCGCCAATTGCTTTCATCCGGCATTTGCCGAGAATTTTACCGGTGAGTTTCGCGTGTTATCTTAATCGGTACCGCAGGAGGCGCATCCCGTTTAAGATGACCGCCAAGATACTCCCTTCATGCACCAACATACCGATGGACATGTTCATCCAGTCGCTAAAGATGAGACTAGCCAGTAAGACGAAGACAACACCGACCGCAATAAAAATGTTCTGCTTCATATTACGCGCGATTGCTTTTGTCAAACCCAGGGCATGGGGTAGACGGCTAAAATCGGAGTTCATCAAGACCACATCGGAGGTTTCAATCGCCACGTCGGTCCCACCGCCCATCGCGATGCCAATGTTGGCCAAAGCCAGTGACGGACTATCGTTGACCCCATCGCCAACAAAAGCAACAACCTGGCCTTTTTCCTTGATTAAGTGCTCAATGTAGGCCGCCTTATCCTCCGGTAACATATTGCCACGGGCTTCCGTCAGGCCCAACTCCCGACTGACCACGTCAACTGTACCTTGGTTGTCGCCGGAGAGCATCACCAGATTTTTGACCCCCAACCTCTCTAGCTTGCGGAGATCCTCTTTCACGCCGGGACGGATCTGGTCACGAACCCCCAGCAAAACTTTGAGCTTACCATCGACGGCCGTGAGGACCAGAGAATTACCGTTCTTTTCGAAACGCGCCACATCCGCACGGGCTTTCTCACTAAGTTCAACCTTTTCCCTTTCCATCAAGGCGACATTACCGACCGCGATGCGATGGCCATTGACCCGGGCAACAATGCCGCCCCCTTTTACCACTTCGGTCTCTTCCACGGTTGCGTATTGTGTTTCGCCAATCGCCTCTAAAACCGCTTTGGCCAAGGGATGATCCGATTCCCGTTCCACACTGGCAAGATAACCTAATGCTTCATCAATATTATCGCCATAATAGGCGGTTTCGGCTACCGTTGGTTTTCCCACCGTCAGGGTCCCCGTTTTATCGAAGACCATGGTCTGCAACCTGCTAAAATCACTAACCACTTCACTTCCCTTAAGGAGAACACCATGCCGCGCGCCATTGCCGATCCCGGCCACATTAGAGACGGGGACCCCAATAACCAGGGCGCCAGGACAGCCGAGCACAAGAATGGTAATGGCTAGTTCAAGATGGCGCGAGAATAACCAGACGATAAAGGAGAGGACAAGAACGGCTGGGGTATAGTATTTTGCGAAACGGTCGATAAAACGCTCCGCCTCTGACTTCGAATCCTGGGCTTCCTCGACCAGTTCAATGATTTTACCAAAGGTTGTATCTTCCCCGACCCGGTCCGCTACAATCTGGATGGTCCCATTATCAAGGATGGTCCCGGCATAAACCTTGGACCCCTTTTCTTTGGCCACAGGGATGGATTCGCCGGTAATGCTTGCTTCGTTCACACTACCTTCACCCGCGATCACATGGCCATCAACCGGAACTTTGGCCCCTGTTTTCACCAGTAAAACATCGCCAACATCGACCTCGTCCACTTCCACCTCGACAAACTCGCCGTCTTCCCTTTGTTTGAACGCACTTTCCGGGGCCATCTCCGTCAACTCTTTGATGGCGGAACGCGTTTTATTTAACGTCCGTTGCTCCAAAAAAGCACCAAAGAGGAAGAGGAAAGTAACAATGGCCGCTTCTTCGTAGTTCCGGATCAAAAACGCCCCCACAACAGCGATGGTCACTAAAACATCGATACTGACCACTTTTACTCTCAGCGCTTGGTAGGCTTGGATCGCAATTGGCGCGACTCCGAAGGCCGAAGCAGTGATCAATGCCCCTTCAAAAAGCGCTAGATTACTCACTGTCCGCTTGCTTAAGAAACCAAGCACAATCAAAACACCACTGATTAACACAATCTTGTTCTTATTTCGCAAAATATGTTGTTGCATCCCGCCACCACCTTTACTCTTTTCCTAAGCAGCGCCTTCCTTTAACTTAGCCATCCCAGCCGGCTACCAAGGCACTCACGCTGGCTTCATTAACTCCACGAAGTGAATTAGCGCAAAACCAGGTAGGTGTCAACGCCCTTAAGGAGGACTTTGGCCGGTCCCGTCGTGGTACTCCGCCGGGAGAATGACATCTTCCTCTTTTCTTAGTAGGCCTCATCCAACTCGGCTAGCATTTTGTAGACCGCAGCATAGCTTTCGCAGACCCCATCGGGTACGGTATAATTGTCCGTAATTTTCCGTAATTGCTGGAATTCACTGATTAATTCCGGTTTTTCGCTACCGGCTGCTTTCAGCTTTTTTTTGATCGCCTCAAATTGTTTTTGGACTTCAAGAAATTCCGGGTTACTCCCCCCATGCACGCGGGCGACAATTGGTACATATTGTTCGAGTGTTTTAAGGTGCTCTGCTTTTACGCGATTAAAATCCATGGTTTTCCTTCCTTTCTTCTTTACTGGTGGCTTCATTATAACAGATGTTCCCGGTATTTAATTTGACCCGGATCAAATTTTGTACCCATTATTTCATTCCTTAATAAATCCACTTTTTCTTAATATTATGTCTGCTGGTCATAAACAGGCCAATACTGTACACCAGGAGAACGAGGAGACTAAGCCACAACCGAATACGACCCGTATTGTTAATCGCAAAACGCAGAACGTCGACGCCATAGGTCAGGGGCAGCAGAAAAGAGAGTGGCTGCAGAAATATTGGGAGATGATCGACGGGGATAAACAAACCACAAAGAAAGATCATGGGAAAACGGAAAAAGTTGGAGAAGGTTTGGGCTTCGAAAACTTCACTGACCGACACCGCAATAAAAAGCCCAAGGAAAGTCGAAGTCACCGCAATCAGGAAAACTCCAACGACCGTCAGTACCCAATTGATGCCGGAGAGATCAACCAAAAAAGCAACGAACAAAACGGGAACAAAGGCATTGGCCAGTCCAAATATGATGGCCCCGGTGGTTTTGGCCAGCATCAACAGGTTTAGACTGATCGGGGCAAGCAACAACCGCTCAAAGGAACGGCTTTTCCTTTCAAAAGTAATGGTGACCGCCAGCATGGATGTGGTCCCAAACAAGACCGACAAAGCCATCACGCCCGGAAGGAGATGACGGATATCCACCGGCGTGGTGGACCGCAGAATAAACATTAAGCCCCAGGAGATCGGGAAAATAATCCCCCAGCTGATATTGGGCGGTTTGAGATAATAGTTGCGCATGTCTTTCTTCAAGATGCTCCAAAAAGCAAGCCCCGTTCTCATTTTTTGCCTCCTCCCTTTTTTGCTTCTAATTTACTGATTTCGATCCCGGTAAGCTTAACAAAAACCTCTTCAAGGGAAGGTCGTAAAATTTTCGCCTCGTGCACAACCATACCATACTCATCAAAGAGGCGCATAAAAGGCATCAGTTGAATCTCCTCCGCTGAACCGATCCGGATGCGCTCCGGCGATATGTGCTTGATGGTAACATGGGGAAAGTGATCTGAAAGAATGGCTCCAAAATTAGGGCGTCCCTGCTCAACAACGAATTCTACGATCTTTTCCTGCTGGGCCTTATTCATCAAATCATTAACATTCCCAACCTTGACGATTTCCCCACTAACAATAAACCCAACCCGGTGGCAGAGCCGTTCGGCCTCCTCAAGGTAATGGGTTGTTAAGAAGATGGTGGTGCCTTTGGCATTTAGCTCTGTAATCAGCCTTCTGATCTGCCGGGCACTTTCCACATCAATCCCAGTCGTGGGCTCATCCAGGAAGAGAATCTCCGGTTCATGGATGATCCCCGCCGCAATCGTCAGCTTCCGCTTCATCCCTTTTGAATAGGCTTTAAAAGGTTTATCACCCGTATCGTCCAGGGAAAATTGCTTCAACAGTTCTCGGGCGCGCTGTGCCGCTTCTCCTTTTTTTATCCCGTAGAGTGAAGCGCAGAAGACTAGATTCTCATAGCCATTCATCTCATCGTAGAGGTTACTTTCATCCGGTACGATCCCGATGATCCGCTGTACCTTTTTGATCTCTTTGATCCCATCCCGTCCGGCAATGGTAATAGCACCCGCTGTGGGTCGAGCCAAGCCGGTAAGCATATTAATGGTTGTCGTCTTCCCCGCGCCGTTCGGACCGAGGAACCCGAAGATTTCTCCTTTTTGCACCGCAAAGCTGATTCCTTTCACCGCGACAAAGTCCCCGAATTTTTTCCTTAGATCCTTGACTTCAATGATGGGCAGATCAGTGGCCTCATTTTCCCGTCCATGACAACGCCTAATCAATTCGGCACTACATCTCCCGTCCTCTGGTCTTAATTCCGGATGCGCGCATTTGGGTTCACCCATTCGGTTTTTCCTCCTTTCGACAGTAGGAACGGTTTGCCCCGGTTAATTTTGGGCATTCTGAATTCATCCGTGCTAAATCAGCCAATTTATTAAGTTCTGTGGCCGCCTCCTTGAGCAGCCCCCGTTCTACGGAGTAATGGGTAAAGTAGCCTCTTTTGTCG
This sequence comes from Bacillota bacterium, assembly GCA_012512605.1. Classification (GTDB taxonomy): domain Bacteria; phylum Bacillota; class UBA4882; order UBA10575; family UBA10575; genus Capillibacterium. The sequence continues at coordinate 8,250 of JAAZDX010000026.1, read as the reverse complement.
CCCTTGACCAGCCCAGCCTGGCGGAGGATTTTCAGATGCTGCGAAACCGCCGATTCCGAGATCCCCAGTTTTTTGGCCAGCGCGCCAACACAATAATCATGTCCTAAAAGCATTTTTACCAGATGATATCTGGTTTCGTCGGCCAGCGCTTTAAAGATTACAATGACGTCAAGCATGGCGTTTGCCTCCCTTCTTTATTATTTTAGTTTTTGCTTAATTAAATTATAGTATACTTAATCAAATACGTCAATTTTCATTCTGACCAATCATAAGGCCAAATTTAAACTCCACGCCTATCGTGGGCAAAATTTCGATCCCCGCCCCCACCACATTTTCATCTAGACGAAAGCTGGAATTCCGTTTATCCGCATCCCCCAGAGGGGCCTCCTCCCCAAAAACGGAGACTTTAACAATCCAGCCCGTGTCAGCAATCAATAGCAAATTCCCCGCCTTTAACTTCCGGGAAAGAACGTGTATAATATAATTAGGTGTACAGTAACCTTTAAACGTCCTTTAGGACCAATGGAGGTACTTTTATGGCTAACCTTACCTTCTCCATGGAAAATTATCTTGAAGCCATCTATGAGCTTTCCAACGGAAACTCCGGTGTCCGGGTTTCGGATATCTCCGAACGTTTGGGCGTCACGAAGCCGAGCGTCAACAACGCTATATCGACGCTTGCGGAGAAGGGACTGGTTACCACCGAAAAATACAAGAAAATTTATCTGACCCCGACCGGACTGGAACGGGCGAAATTAACCTCCAAAAAGCACCAGATTATCCAGCGGTTCTTTATCGAAGTATTAAAGATTGACGCCGATGTCGCCGACCAGGACGCCTGTTCCATTGAGCATGTGATCAGTGGCGATTCCATCCAGGCCATGCAGGAATACATGCAGGCCAAAAAAGACAAATGAGCGCCTATATAAAGCGCATCTGCTTTACCTGCGCTCCATAAAGATAGGAGGTAGTTGATGAATCCCCAACTACCTCCTATTTCTTTATAAGTTCTACCTAAATTAGCTAAACGATCCCAATCACTCTAAACATACTCGTCAGATACTGGTTCGTCCGATACTGGGTGCACCGCCTTTCTCATTTACCACCCGTTTAGATGTACTCTTTCGGTTAAATCATATTCGTTTTGTTTATGACAAATAAAACACTCTAGAAAATACTTTGGATAAACTGGACGAGGTGGTTCATGACCCCGCCCACCAACAGCGCGGTCAAAGTGGTACTCGCCGTAATGGCCACGGCGGTTCGCGCGTTAAACTCCTTGGCAATGATGGCAAAAACCGACAAACAGGGCAAATACAACAGGGAAACGACCGCCCCCACGTACATCTGGAGTGGGTTTAAGTTCAGACTCAAAAGCGGCGCCACCGACATCTCCCGCCGAATGATCCCCAAAATAAGCGACATGACCGCCCCCTCCGGCAGGCCCAGCCAGCCCGAGACCACCGGCTTCAGGAGTTCACCCAATCCCTGTAAAATACCGGTTTCTGCTATAATGGCGGCAATGGTGACTGCAATGAGCATCGGCCCTTCGGCTTCCACCAAAAACTGCTTAATCCGAACCCACAGTTTCTTAAAGTAGGCCCGCGGCTCGGGAACCAGCAGATTGGGCACCTCAAGAATCAGGGAGTCCACATTGCCTTTGAGGAATTTACCTGAAACAAGCGCCACGGTCACAAACACCACCGCTCCGGTCAGCGCGGTCGCCAGGAGGAGCCAAACGGAATAGGCCGACAACAAGGAGATGAGGGCGCCGGTCTGGGAGATGCAAGGAACGGCAAAGCAGACCATGGCGGTAACCATTAGGCGTTCTTTACGGGTGGTCGCGGTCCGGGTACTGATAATGGCTGGCACGGCACAACCAAAACCAAGAAAGATGTGGATCAGACTGCCTCCCTGTACACCCAGTTTGCGCATGATGTTATCAAACAGAACAACAAGCCGGGGTAAAATACCGCTGTCCTCCAGGAAGGCAAATTGGATCTGGAACACCAGGACATAAGGGATCACCAGGGCCAATATCCATTCAAAACTGATCCGCAAGATCCCGTATTCACCGATGAGGATATTTTGCAAAACCGAAGGCAGATTTAGCGGTATTACCAACCGTTCGAAAAAAGGAACAATCACCTGTTCAACCAAAGGAAGTAGCAACATCCCCTCCAATACCTTACCGCCGCCGACGACCACCCCCAGGCTGACGAGGAGAATCAGCACGGCCAGCGGAAAACCGGGCCAGGGACGAAGCAGCGCATCACCCAATCGGTCCAAGAAATTCTGCTTGGCATTGGTACGGGAAACCACTTTACGGACAATCTGTCGGGCCCGCTCCCAATACTCCAGTCCATCGTTGCCCGCGGTCACACCGCAACCGGCACAACCGGAACAAGACGAACAGGACCGCCCACTTAAAGCCGAGCGCTCCCCCCCTAAGATCTGCGCAAAAGCCTTGGTGATCTCGTCTATACCCTTGCCTTTCACGGCGACGGTTGGAATTACCGGCGCACCAAGCTCCTGTTCCAACAGTTTAACATTGATTGCGAAACCCTTCCGCTCCGATACATCCATTAAATTAAGAGCAAAAACGATCGGAACGTCATACTCCATGACCTCCAAAGCCAACTTAATGCTGCCCTCAAGATCAGCGGCATTAAGCACAAAAAGCACAGCAACGGGATTGCTGCACATGAAACGAATGGCGACCTCCTCCGCCACCGAAGTGGCCGCCAAGGAATAGGTGCCCGGGACGTCAATCAAGGTATACGGGGTATCTCCCACCTTGTAGGAACCCTCCATGTAGGAAACGGTCGTCCCGGTATAATTGGAACTGATGACATGGACATTGGTTAGGGCGGAAAAGATGACACTCTTTCCCACGTTGGGAGGGCCCATCAACAAAACTTTGTTCTCTTTCGCCAAAATTTTACTGTCCTCGGCAATGAGATGACATTTCATATTGCAGTGTCCTCCTCAACCAAGATGGCGGAGGCTATATCCTTACCGAGGGCAATTTCCCTGGTGGCATTGGTGACCAGCACCGGACCGCCCAGTCTGTATCTTTTTTTCTTATGGATAACGGTACCCGGATAAAAACCTAGACTGTTTAGAATTTTTACATCAGGCACATTAGCTACTGTATAACGGCAGTTGTCCGGTGCGGTATATAAGCTATATCTCCCATGATTCCTATGTCTCCTCTGCTTCTGTTTCATCTCCCGTACCTCCTCATAAGACACTAGGTTTTGAAGATCGGATTAAGTTAGTCTCTTCTAACTTTAAGATAAGTATACTCTACTGATCACGAAAAAATCAAGTGCTGTAGTGTTTTTATTTTTGTAAATAACACGTGAAGAAAGGAGGCAGCACATAAAATAATAAGGCGTTCCCCGCCGGGAACGCCTTACGCCTCTGGAAACAGCTATTCGAAGAAGAGCGGCGTGGAAAGATACCGCTCACCGGTATCGGGCAGGATAACAACAATCACTTTACCGGCGTTTTCCGGACGTTTCGCCACTTGGGTGGCCGCCCACAAGGCTGCCCCAGAAGAAATCCCGACCAGGAGCCCTTCGGTTCTGGAAAGCTCCCGGCTGGCGGCAAAGGCATCTTCGTTCTTCACACGCACAACTTCATCATAAACGGACGTATTGAGGACCTTGGGGACAAACCCCGCGCCAATGCCCTGGATCTGATGGGGACCCGGATTCCCCCCTGAAAGTACGGGTGAAGTATCTGGCTCCACCGCCACCACCTTAACACCGGGCTTTTTCGCTTTCAGGTATTCACCCGTCCCGGTCAATGTGCCGCCGGTCCCCACGCCAGCAACCAGAAGATCAACGGTCCCGTCGGTATCTTCCCAGATTTCGGGGCCGGTTGTTTTTCGGTGAATTTCCGGATTAGCAGGGTTGTCAAACTGGCCAGGAATAAACGAATTGGGGATTTCTGCGGCCAACTCCTCCGCTTTCGCAATGGCACCGGACATCCCCTTGGACCCCTCGGTCAGGACAAGCTCAGCCCCGTAGGCTTTGAGCAGGTTCCTCCGCTCAATGCTCATGGTTTCCGGCATAGTTAGAATAACGCGGTACCCGCGGGCCGTCGCCACCGCCGCCAGTGCAATACCAGTATTCCCACTGGTCGGTTCGATGATGACCGATTCAGGCGTCAACAAGCCTTTTGCTTCAGCATCTTCAATCATCGCCTTAGCAATCCGATCTTTCACACTTCCTGCCGGATTAAAGTATTCTAGTTTGCCGATTACAGTTGCCTGAAGCCCATGCTTTTTTTCATAGTTAACCAGTTGCAGCAGGGGTGTTTTCCCGATTAGATCCATTATGTTCCGATAAACCTTCGACATAAGCACACACCCTTTTCATTTAATCCATATTTATTATATATGTAATATATGCATTATCATACTATGCATGAATTCTAGTGTCAATAGTATTCTTCAAAACAACGGGAATTTTGGCGGGTAGTGTTTGTGCAGGCAGTCGCCAGTATAAGCGACTACCTGGTAAAGTTTAAGCGCTTCTCTTGACAGGAACTTTTTTTGACTTTATCATAAATACATACTATTTATATATGAAATGAGTGATACCGATACGCATCTCCGCAAAAGGCCGCTATGCTTTGGCCGCTTTAATATATATGGCACAGCGCTATAAAAATGGTGAGTATATTGCTATACTCACCATCGCAGAGGACCTCGGCATCTCCAAAATCTACCTGGAACAGGTGTTTTCTTTACTGAAAAAGGCCGAACTTGTTGTTTCCGCCAAAGGGGCGCAAGGCGGTTATCAACTGGCCCGGATGCCCAAGCAGATCACAGTCCTAGACATCCTGTCTGCTGTCGAAAGTTCCTTATTCGAACAAACGAAGGATACGGTCCCGGAAAAGGCGCCGGAAATTGAGAAGGCCTTGCGCCTATCCATCTTTGATCTCCTCGATCAAAAGATCAGGAGAACATTACAGGAAATAAGCCTTACCGATCTCGTCCGCGAGGCGGAAAAACACCAAGAAGGGCAGGCGCTGATGTTCTATATTTAGCGTCTTTTCTAATAGCATGAATCTTAATTTAGTACCTATTAGACTTCCTGGTGCCTGCCTTTCATTATCCATATGATACACTGTAATCAATTCCGCCGGATCCACTTTGTTTTTCTCCCCTTGTCTGCATAGAATATAAGCAAAATTTTATTGTCTGTTGTCACCGTTGTCTTTACAAATATCTGCCAAGTCCTATCGGCACACCCTGTAGCCAAGGATGAAGCCCCTTAAACATATATCCAAGAAGCATGATCACCCGGGATATTCGATGTATGGCAATTTCCCATGTTTCACCCATAATCGGCCTTTATCCAAGCTATCCTCTTGTTCCACATTAAGACAACTGGTCATTTGCACTCCGTTCTTCCAGGCGGGAGTGGATTCAATTACCTTCCCGTCACCGATATACGTACCGACATGACCACTTACCCACACGATTTCACCCGGGACAATGTGGGAAAAATCAGTCGATGGATTACACCTGGCAATTAACCCACCAGCGGATAGATCGGGAACGCCATTGGATTTATATCTGGCACCGCCATGGGGTTTACTAGGATCGCCGTTCCAGCCCCAAAGGATTCCCTTGATTAACCCAACACAATCAAAGGCAAAGTAATTTTTATTGATTAATCCGTATAGATGCTCCATCACCTTCTTCGTATACCAAGCAGGGTATTGGGCGGCCTTCTCCTCAATGATCTTTCTGGTTACCGGCGAGCCAAAGGTTCCCCACATATAAACGGTATTATAATTCAAGGTGTCGAGTAGTTTTTGAATAAACTCTTCACTTGTCATGGCCTGTCACCTTTTCTTTTGTGATGGTCACAAGTAACGACAATTCCTCCGGTAGCAAAAGAAGCCTACAATGGATTAAAGCTGTTGGTCTCTTTGGATTTTGTCAAAAACCCAATAAGCTGCTATGAAAATAATATTTGAAAAAAGGAACAGTAGAACTAAAATTTGCGCCTTCATTTTTGAAAAAAATGACCACTGTTTCCAGTGGTCATTTTTAACAGCAAGTCTCCCAACTCTGCCCCTTTGGCTGTTTCATTAACAATTATTCTACTACCTTCTCCTTCATCTTTTCGATCAGCGCTAATACTCCATCCTCCACCTTCATCAGGTCTTCTTTCTTTGGCGCGCCTTCGAACTCCACGGATTCAAGGAAGTCCCACTTCATATTGTTTCGTTCCATTATTTCTTTCAGTTCCCTCTCGGCACCGCCCGACCAGCCATAGGAGCCAAATCTAAAGGCCAGCTTACCGGTGATCTTCTTTCGCCCTAGCTCATTTAAGGCGGCGGCCACCGGAGGAAAAAGCTTGTACTCATAAGTTGGTGCGGCAATAATGATCCCGGCTGACTTAAAAACAGTGGCGATCATTTCACTCTCACTTTCCAGGGGCATTTCCAGCTTGTTGAATTTGACGCCTTCCCTTTGCAGGATGCCTTCGACGTGGGCAACCGCCTGTGCCGTCATTCCATACATGGATCCCCATAATATAGTGACTTCATTCTTCCCGGCCCCTTCCGCATAGCGGGAAAACCGCGAATAATCAGCGATGATTTTTTGCGGGTTTTTCCGGTAAACCGGCCCGTGGCCAGGGGCGATCGTCTTTATCTCCAGTGCATTCGCCTTCTCGATTGCCTTGCGCAAACTGGATGTAAAAGTTCCCATGACATTAGAATAATACCTTATTCCTTCCGCTTCAAAGAAGTCGATCTCTTCCGGTGTCAATTCATCATCAAAACAATGCTCCCCCATCCGCCCAAAGGCACCAAACATGTCGCAGGAAAAGAGGGTTTTTGTCGCTTTTTCATAGGTGTACATGGTGTCCGGCCAGTGCACGTTGGGAACCGGATGGAAACTCAAAACCTTACCCTTTCCAAGGTCCAGCGTATCCCCTTCCTTTACAATCCTGATCTTGTCTTCACCATAAAAGGAGGCGACCATCTTTGCCGCTTTCTCCGTACAGATTACGGTGAAATTATCCTTAATCTTTCGGAAGTTTGAAATCCAGCCGGAATGGTCCGGTTCCATATGGTTGACAACCAAATAGTCGATCCTTTTCGGCTCAACGCCGATCTCTGCCAAGTTTCGGTAAAGGGTTTCCGGGACCCCGTCCCAACCAATGACCCCATCTATTATGGCCGTCTTCTCGCCCTGAACGATATAGGAGTTAAGCGTTACGCCATTGGCAATCTCCCATATCCCCTCGAACAGGATGTCCTCAACATTCATCGTCAGCATATGGATTCCTTCGGCAATTGTCAACTGCTTCATCCTCAATTCACCTCACGTCAGGGTTACTTCCGCCCGACCAGCGCCACCCACTCAAGATAACAATGTTCTTTAATTACAATATTTATACCATATAGAACCATGAAACAAAAGGGGCCTTTTGCGGCAGGACTGGGGACGGTGGGCAGCCAATCGTCCATCTTGCCGTCGCTCTCCGGTCAACCGTTAGCGTTTATCCTGCTTTCTTGAGCAGCGGGTGACAACGCCGACAACAGCAACGCAACCGAAAATACTACTACCGCCGCCCCAAGCCACACGGACAGAACCGGAAAAACCGAGGTTACAAATAAATACTCCTGGCTACCACACCAAATTAGTATACCCAGCAGAATAGCTGCTGTACTAACTCGAAGCAGTCTAAATCTGGCACGTTTTTGGCGCTTAAAGCTATCCACCGCCCTTAACACCATCAGCAGGCTTGCGGAGATCAACATCCCGATTACGGCGGAGAGAACCAAATGCCCCCAGATAATCCGTCCCATGCCGACGGACGGGAACCCCCGCCACTGCGCCCAATCACTAAGCACATCGGCAATAAATGGCCAGCTTCTTTGGCTGTTGGTGAGAATCACGATGGCATCTCCCGTTTCCGGCACAGTTTGGAAATGCGTCATTATGCCGTTACCCTGACCGCCGTGGGAAACGCTCCTCAAACCATTCGGCAGCTTTTCGAGATAATGACCCAATCCATATGCTTCAAATACTAATCCGTAAATACCGATTTTATTAGTTTCGGGCTTATACATCCGCTTAATACTTTCACTACTTAGAACTGGGTTTTCCTTCATTCCCGCTGCCGCAAAGCGCGCAATATCCTGGGCGGTGGCGAACAGACCGCCCGAAGCCTTTGAGGGATACAGATAGACCGGCACAGACTTTCTGCTAAG
>JAAZDX010000025.1 GCA_012512605.1 Bacillota bacterium | reverse complement strand
ATTGCCAGAGGTTATGTTGCCCCCAATGGGATTGATTTAGTTTGTATTCCTGCTTTTTCTGAGATCGACATCGATGGAGAGGAACGTACGGCAATTCGTTTTATTGTTCAGCCCAGATGACCCAACGACTCAACGCCCATAAGGGCGTTTTTTTTAGAGCATATTAGGGACAACCTGACCATATAATTCTAAAAGGAGCAATAAAGCTTTGATTAGCAGGAGGTGTTCATGGTGACCACTCCGAATCAAAGACGGGACTTGGAGTTGCTAAAAAGGATTAAAGTGGGTCAGGATCGGTCCGCCAAAGAAGAATTGGTCATAAAATATCTGCCAATGGTCAAACACATTGTTAAGCGCAAATACCGGCCGGGATATGAGTTTGAGGATCTGATCCAAGAGGGGTTAATCAGTCTTTTAAAGGCGATTGAAAATTACAACGGCCATCAGTATGCGGTAAAGTTTAGTACTTTCGCTTACATTTGCGTCTTAAGGAAGATGTTGAACATGCAGAAGCATTACGTTTCGGCAAAATACCAATTTACTGCGAATACGCTCTCTTTATGTGCCCGCTATGCTGGGGACGAATCAAGAAAGCTAATGGATATGATCGATAATCAGAACGTGACGGACCCCCAAGAAGTGGTGATCCAAAAAGCGAATCTCCGCCGTTTAACCAAGGTCTTACAGGTTTACTTGACGAAGGTGGAATATGTGGTTTTGTGGCTATCTCTACAAGGATTAAACTGTGGGGAGATCGGTGATCTTCTTGACTTGGACAGTAAGGTGGTGGATAACGCCAGGACCAGAGCGCGGCGGAAATTGCAAAAAATTATTCACCAGTACGGTTCTCTTTCTAATCCGCAGATTCCCCTGCGGACCAGGAAACGGGAAGATTTGGCTATGGAGCTTAATGTGATCTGAGATCGCCCGCTCCCGGCTATATAAAATGTAAGGAAAGCTAGTCCTATGATCCAAGTGCCGGGCAACGAGAGGCGAAAAGGATCTTCTAAAGCGAGTCATGGGTGAATTATTGACAAAAATATGGTAAAATATAATAGTTTGGTTTGGTCAAAACCAGCCAGTCTAAATTATGTACGGGAGGGGCCTCTTTGCATCTGAAACGTTTGGAAATTCATGGCTTCAAATCTTTTGCCGACCGGATTAATTTAGTCTTTAAACCAGGGATTACTGCGATCGTCGGCCCGAACGGCAGCGGGAAAAGCAATATTGCCGATAGTTTGCGTTGGGTAATGGGTGAATCAAACCTCCGCAATATTCGGGGGACGAAATCTGATGATGTGATCTTTTCCGGTAGTGAAGACCGGAAACCCTTGGGGATGGCCGAAGTCACTTTGGTCTTGGATAATACGGACCAAACCTTGCCGCTAGATTATACGGAGGTTGCAGTCACGAGACGGGTTTACCGTTCGGGAGAGAGTGATTTTTTGATCAACCGGACACCAGTTCGTCTCCGCGATATCCAAGAACTATTCTTTGATACCGGATTGGGAAAAGAGGCCTATTCCGTAATCAGCCAGGGGAAGATTGATGCAATTCTCTCCGTTCGTCCGGAGGACCGGCGAAGTATTTTCGAAGAAGCGGCCGGGATCATGCGGTATAAGGTGAAGAAAAATTTAACCTTAAAAAAATTAAGCGAGACCGAGAATAATATCTTGCGGATCGAGGATCTATTACAAGAACTCCGTGCGCAGTTGGACCCCTTGTCCGTTCAGGCTGAAAAGGCGTCTTTATATATTGATCTTCGCGAAAACTTGAGAAAAGTTGAGATTAACCATTCATACCGGGAGATAGTTACGGTTAACGAAACGCTACAAAGCTTGGAAACAACGCAAAAAGCAAAACAGCACACGCTAACGGTTCTACAAAGCGAGGCTGAAACCCTGGCCGAACAGGTGCAGGAAGTGAAGGCACGCGCGACTGCTCTTGAAAACGAGTTGCAAACCAGACAGAAAAAGCTGATGGAAGGGTTGGCCCAACGGGAACGGGCGACGGGTGAACTTAAGCTTTATGCGGAAAGGAAACGCTCCCTCCAGAACCGGCAAGAAGAGTTGGCCGCGAACCTTGCGGTGCTGCGGGAGAAGAACCAGGCTTTGGAGGAGAAACAAGAACAGCTTCGTCAGTCCTCGGCCGGAATTGATTTGGAAAAGAACCGGATCGCACGCGAGGTCAAAGACTTGGAGCAAACATTGGCGGAGAAGGAAGCGAAGATTAAAGAACTCCGGACCACATTAAACGTTAAAAAGACCCTTTATACTGATAAGTTAGCCGCCGATTCCCTCTTAAAACTGAAAATTAGTGAGGCTGGGGCGCAAAAAGAGTTCCGCAACGAGAAAATGCTTGAACTCCGGACCGAATTGGACCTGATTGCAAAAGAGATGGCGGAAACCAAAGAGCGGTTGAATGGCATTCAAGCGCAATTGGATGGTTTGAGGCAGGAAGCGGAACAGGTGAAGACGGAGGAACGCCAATTGGCTGCTGCGCTGCAGAAACACCAAACCTTCCTGGCGGGACAAGCCCAAAAAAACCAGGAAATACGGGAGCGCCTCCGTGGAGTCGAGTCGAAGATCACGATCCTGACGGAGATGGAACGGAGTCACCAAGGCTATTATCAAGGGGTTAAAGCATTATTACGAGCGACGCGGGAGCCGTTTTACAACGAGATCCACGGGATAATCGCGGATTTAATTCGCCCGGCACCTGGATACGAACTGGCATTGGAAGTGGCGCTCGGTTCGGCGCTACAAAATTTGGTGATTACCCACCACCGTTACGCGGGACAAGCCATTAATTATCTTAAACAAAACCGTCTTGGGAGAGCGACTTTTCTCCCACTCAACCTGATTGAAGGGAAGCCGGATCGTTTTCGTGAGTATGAATCAATTCTGGCCCAGTATAACTCAAAACCAGCGACCGATACCGTTTCCTATGACCGTCAATACCAGGCGGTTGTCTCCCACTTGTTGAGTAGTACGTTGGTGGCGCCCGACTTAAAAACGGCGGTCGAATTGGCTGAGGTGACCAGGAAGCAATTTCGGGTAGTCACTTTGGAAGGGGAAATTATTGCCCCCGGTGGTGCAATCACCGGCGGTAATCTTGAACGCCGTCAAAGTGGCTTGCTGAGTAGAAAAGGGGAGATCCGCCGGTTAAAAGGGGAAAAACAGAATCTCTTGGCTTTTTTAGAGCGTGGGTTGAACGAGGAAAATAAACTGCAGACGGAGCTTAAGGAACTTTCCCGGCAATATGAAGAGAAACGGAACCGGGGCCAGGAGATTAGTTTCCAGCAAAACTCCGCCCTAAAGGATATGGAGGTTCTAAGCGTTAATTACGAGAAGACGGTCAAGCAAAAGGATTATCTTGAAACCGCCCTTCAGAAACTGGGCAACGAATTAACAGCACAAGAATTCACTGTTAATCAGTTGCAGGAGAAGCTAATCTGCTCCGAAACCGAGACGGAGCTTATCGCCGTCGAAATCCGCACCCTTGAGGAGCAGGAAGGTGTCCTGATCCAGGAACGGGAACAATGTTTAATGGATCTTTCGACGTTCTCTTCCCGCCTGGCCGGTGTCCAACAGGAATGGGTTGGCAAACAAGAAAACTTACAAGACTTAAGTCGCAACCTGGAAGAATTGCGGGCTGAGGTGACCCGGCAAGAAAAGGAACTGATACGGGCAACCGAAGAACTGCAGTGTCTGGAAGATGAAAGGGCGAAGCTCGAAACGGCAATCGAAAAGTCCGCTCAGGACTTGGCAGACGACGAAGCTGAGTTAGAGGAGCGACGGGCCGAATGGCAAGCGGCTTTGGATAACGTTAATCAGATGGAGATCAGCCTCCGCCAGCAGCAAAAACAGGAAGGAGAGCTGCTAACCGAACTTCATCGTTTAGAACTACAGATCAACCGCTTAAATATCAACCGGGATAATTTGACCACGAATCTAACGGAAGTCTATGGGGAAGACTGGCGGCAGGAGGTGCAGACCGATTGGGTGCTTCCCGCCCATCCGCGCCAGGAGATCATCCGGCTAAAAACGCAGATGAAAGCGCTTGAGCCCGTTAATTTGCAGGCGATCGAAGACCATCAAAACTTGAAACAGCGGGTTGAGTTCCTCTCCCAACAGTTGACCGACTTGACCACAGCTCGGGAATCACTGCACAAGGTGATTGACGAGATCGAAAAGACGATTAAAAAGCAATTTATCGTCACTTTTGCGCAGATCCGGAAGGAGTTTACGGAGCTCTTTGAACAATTATTCTCTGGGGGTAAAGCCGATCTGCAGTTGACCGATGCGGATCAACCACTGGAATCGGGGATCGAGATTTTGGCGCAACCGCCTGGGAAGCGTCTGCAAAACTTGTCCCTTCTTTCCGGTGGCGAACGGGCCATGACAGCGATTGCCCTGCTTTTTGCCATTCTCCGGGTGAAACCCTCTCCGTTTTGTATT
>JAAZDX010000024.1 GCA_012512605.1 Bacillota bacterium | reverse complement strand
GTACAATAGCCAGCTGGTTAGTGCGAACCTTTCGGGTGGTTACAACTTCAGCCAGGTCGAACACCCATGGTATCCGGTGCAAGGCACGGTGACGGTAACCCCCTTGCCCAATAGCAGGATTCGTTTGAATGCCACATATAACCTCAACACCCAGGAGTATACCAATCTTTATCTAACGACGCGGCTAAGATACAATTCTGAACAAGGGAATAACTTGTATTTAGATGCGGATTACGATTTCCTGGATCGGCGGTGGGAGACTTTGGAAGTGGAAGCGGCGCTAAAAAATCAGCTTACTGCGACGCTCCAAAGTGATCTTAACCTCCGGTATAGTTTTTTCGGGGACGGTTTTGAACGTGTCCGGTTGGGCCTCACTTATGATTGGCACTGCCGGGAGTTGTTCTTCGGGTACGATCTCCTCCGCCAAGAGTATGTTGTACAGTGTCAGTATAAGATCTTTAAAGAGGCAGGTTTTGGGTATGGCTCCGGAGAACAAGGTTTTATGTGGACAGGGGCTGATCTCTGGGGCGCGTAAAATGAGTTTCTGTGGGGCGCAGAAAATGATTTTTGGTAAGAAAAGATTGCGGACGCTCGTGATGTTCCTTTTTGCACTGGCGGTCGCGGTTTTACTCTATTTGAGTTGGCGCCCGGATTGGACCCTCGATTCCCAGCAGCGACCAACAACTGAGCAAGGAATAACCCTATTGAACAGTCGTTATGAAGGATGGGACGGGGCAAAACGGATCTGGACCCTCGAGGCTACGGAGATCTTCCGGGCAACCGATGGGAAGACGGTTAACTTTCGCGGGATTGAAAATATCCGGTTTTACCAGGAAGACGACCGTGTCCTCGCGTTCAATGCCGATACCGCACTGCTCGATCTGAAGCAAAACGTGTTACTCCTCACTGAAGTGCAGGGGGAGATTAACGGTGGACGATTGCAGACGGCGGGTCTGAAGCTTGATTTGAACCGTAAAAAGATCGAGTCCGCCCATCCGCTCTCCTTTGCGAAGGAAGGTTTGGCGCTGCAAGCCAACCAGTTGGAAGGGGACTTTGAAACCGAGGAATATTTTTTCTCCGGTGATTTGGAAGTAGTGCAAGGGAAGCAGCGGTCGCGGGGGCAAATTTTCACCTATTATGCCAAGGACGACCGGTTTGAACTAAAAGGTGATGTGGAGGTTGAACTGGAAGTATGAGCAGCCGCAGGCGATACATAGTCACGGGTTTACTGGTGTTGATGATTGTGTTCCGTGCCGGCGGGGTGCTGATGGCGGCGGATCGTGGGATCTTTAAGGGAATTGAGCGGTTTTATGGCGATACCGATGGGCAGCGTTTATTTATGGAAGGGATCAAGCTTGAGTATTTTCAGGGTGAGACCTACTTACGGTTTAAAGCAGCCGAGATCCGGGAGATGAACGATGGTTCGCGGGAGATCATCTTCCGGGACGAGGTATTTTTAACCCACGAGGATCTGAAGGTCACCGGGGATCAGTTTTGTTTTAATACAGCGGAGGAAAGCGGGACATTTTCCGGGCATGTTGTTTTGGAACGGGAAGAAAGCCGCGACGAAAAAGGAGAAGCGGTTAAAGAGGGGCTCCGGCTGGTTTGCGGTAATTTGTATTTACAGACGAAAGTGAAGAACTTTATCGCTACGGAAGCACCCCGGATCGAACACGCGGATTTTACCGGCAGCGGTGAAACCATCAGCTACCGTGATGAAGAAGAAAAGCTGACGATCAGCGGAGGTTTCCACCTGCTGATGGACCAAGATGAACTGTTGGGGGAAGAGATTTGTTTTGATCTAAAGCAAAAGACCTTTGAAGCCCAGCGGGGAGCCACCCCCCTTGAGATGCGTATAGAAATTGAGGAAAAAGAAGAAACGCCGGAAGAACCAGGGCCAGGTGGCCAATGACCTTGCGGGGAGGGAAGGCGAAAGATTGGGGGTTAGACGATGGAGGTTAAGGAAATAGTAAAAGAGGGAAGCATTTCCGGAACTTATCTTGTATTAGATAGCCAATGGCGGGTCGCGCGCAACGGGAGCCCTTTTGCGGCACTAAGGGTCGGAGACCGCAGTGGGGAGATTGCTTTGAAGGTTTGGGAGATCACAGAACCGGCCTTTAACCAATTACAAAAGGGCAAAGTCATCCGCTTGCAGGCGGTAGCCAAGAGTTTTAACGGCACTCTCCAGCTGGAAGCCAACGGACGTGAACCGTTCTTCCAAGTCTGCCGGGAAGGGGAGTACGATCCGGCCGTTTTTGTACCGGGAATCTCTGGCCCGCGGTTGGAGAAACTGTGGGCTGTTGTTGATGAAACCAGGCGCGGATTACAGCAAAACGCCTACCGTTTGCTTTTGGATCATTTCTTTGGGGCTGAGGAGTTTCGGCAGCGTTTCACGTCCGCGCCTGGCGCCATGCGGATTCACCACGCTTACCGGGGAGGATTGTTGGAACATACCGTTGGTGTGGTTACCCTTTGCCAAACGGCGGCCGATTCTTATCCCGAGGCCAATCGGGATTTGTTGCTGACGGGCGCTTTATTGCATGATATCGGTAAATTGGACTCGTACACCGGCGAACTGACGATTGAAGGAACGGACCAAGGAAAATTGATCGGCCATCTTGTGTTGGGTGTTCAGATGGTGGAAACGGCGATCGCGGCGATCCAGGCGTCCAAAGGGGAAGATGCTTTCCCGTTGACTTTTAAAATGCCCCTTCTTCATCTCATCCTTAGCCACCACGGTGAACTGGAATGGGGTTCTCCGGTTCAACCGGTGCTTTTGGAAGCCTGTTTACTCCATCATGCCGACCATATGGATGCGGAGGCGGCAAAGTTTCGGGAAGCCCTCCGCCAACATCCGGGCAAAGAGGGAAACTGGACGGCTTATAACCGGGTGCTCAAAAGGTCAGTGTATCTGTTGGATTTAGAGGCGGAAGAAAGCGGGGAGCAGACGAGCTAAGTGCCATGTGGTTAGTGACGAGTGCAAGCGGATATTTGAAATGTATGTTCATGCATAACGGCCAAAGCCCATTGGAATGAGGAAAGAATGGGCAGACGGAGGGGAAAATTGATTATGACGAAGATCGGGAAAGTGGAAGAAAAGACAGAAAACGAAGGGCAACGCCCAGCGACAAAGATTGCCTTCTATACATTGGGGTGCAAGGTTAATCAGTTTGACACCGAGGGTTTAATCACGGAAAGTCGGGAACATGGTTATGAAGTGGTGGCTTTTAACGAACCAGCGGCCATTTATGTGATCAATACCTGTACCGTGACGAAGGAAGCCGAACGGAAAGCAAAGCAACTGATAAGAAGAGTGAAGCGGAAGCATCCCGACGCTTACTTGGTAGTGACTGGTTGTTTTGCGCAGACCAGTGCGGAGGTATTGGCCGCACTGCCGGAGGTGGATCTGGTGGTCGGGGTGGCAGGACGGGACCGTCTTTTTCAGATGCTAGAGGAAGAATTACCGTTTAACCGTAAGAATCGGGTGCTTTCTTGGGCGGAGGCGGACGGCTTTGCGGTTTTCACCCCGGAATTTTCCGGCCAAACCCGTGCTTTTCTTAAGATACAGGATGGTTGCCAATCCTACTGTAGTTACTGTAAGATTCCCTTTGCCCGCGGACCGGTCCGTAGTCTTCCTTCGGCGCAGGTGATGAAGGAGATTGAACGGCTTCTGGCTTTAGGTTATAAAGAGATTGTCTTGGTCGGGATTCACTTAGGTCATTATGGGATTGACCTTGAGACGGATTTGGCTACACTATTAACGCAGATTGAACAGAAGTGGGGCGGGGCGGATACAAAATGGCGTTTGCGGTTAGGATCGGTTGACCCGAGTGATTTTACTCCACAGCTGATGGAGGTGGTTTTATCCTCGACATTACTCTGTAACCATTTGCATATTCCTCTGCAAAGTGGTAGCAGAAAAGTGCTTTCCTTGATGAACAGAGATTACTCTCCCGATGATTATGCTGGCCTCGTTTCCCTACTGCGGAACGGTCGCCCCGGTTTGGCGTTGACCACCGATTTGATGGTCGGTTTTCCCGGGGAGACCGAAGCTGACTTTATCGAGACGTTAAATTTTATCCAAGCCGTGGGCTTTGCCCGGGTCCACATTTTCCCCTATTCCTTGCGGCAAGGGACGAAAGCAGCACAGATGAAAGAGCATTTACCACGACGGGTAAAGGAAGAACGGGTGAAAAGAGCGGAAGCGATCGCCCGTGACCTGGCCAAAGCCTACCGGGAGCTCTTCCTTGACCAGGTGGTAGAGGTGTTAATTGAAGAGACTAACCGGGACGGCTATGGGGAAGGGTTTGCCCGGGAGTATCTGCGGGTACAGGTGAAAGAGGCGCAAGAGCCGAACACCCTGCTCCACGCCAGGATCGTGCGGGCCGACCGGGAGCCGTTGACCGGGGTGGTTATCGCGTCGTGAATCGCGTTTAGCTGATGAATAATCTGTTGGAAAAAAGGATATTTCTTCTGCTTGTCGAAATTGAACATGGGGAAGGGAGGTTGAAAGGTGACTGACTGTATTTTTTGCCAAATTGTCCGGAAAGAAATTCCCGCGCAGATTCTTTTGGAAACGGAAGAAGTTTTGGCGTTTAAGGATATTAATCCGGTGGCCCCTCGACATATTTTGTTGATTCCAAAGAAACACATCAGTAGTGTGATGGATCCACAGCTTCCCACAGCACCGCAATTGACCGCAGCACTATTTTCTGCAATTCAGCAGCTTATGGGGGAAGCGGATGCAAAAGATGGTTTTCGTGTGGTGATTAACCGTGGTGCCCATGCTGGAGAATCTGTCCCCCATCTTCATCTTCATTTGCTGAGCGGTCGAGAGCTCGCGTGGCCTCCCGGTTGATTGACGTATTGCTAAAGATGTAGTATAATTATATCTTAATATGTTTGTTGTTGGACTCTATTTGCCTGTGGAGTTATGTGGGCAGCGAGGGGAGGGAAGTAGATCGTGGCCGAAGTCAAGATCGGGAAAAACGAATCCCTAGATAGTGCCCTGCGCCGGTTTAAGCGACAGTGTCAGCGCTCAGGGATCCTGGCGGAAGTTAGAAGACGGGAGCATTATGATAAGCCCAGCGTACGACGGAAGAAGAAGTCGGAAGCCGCCCGAAAGAAAAAGAGGAAATTTTCCTAATGGTCTGTCAAGGTCCACCCGCGATCGGGTGGACCTTTTTGCTATTTTTCATAATGATAACTTAATACGGGAAACTATTTTGCAGTTTGCATCGTTTAAGTAAACGTATATTTGTTTTAGTTACGACTTCACTATAGTTTTGGAATGAGCGCAAAAACCTTATGCCTTTTTAAGCATGCATTGTTTGTTTAACGTGTAGAGGGGAAAAGAAAAGGGGGGCTGTGGGGTGAAACGGAAAAGATTCATTAAAATTAGTCCGTTCACGGTTATTCTTCTGATTATTGCCTTGATAGTTACCGTCTTTTCTTATCGAAACGTCGGTGACGGGGAGACGGATTTACTTTATATCATCCCTTTGGAAGGAAACATTTCTGGCGGGACGGCCGATTTTATTATGCGGGCATTGGCCGAAGCCCAGCAGCGACAGGCCAAGGGGATTATTTTGGTTCTAAAAACTTTTGGCGGGTATGCCGATTCCATGACGGAAATTGGGGACGCGATCAGCAAGTCGAAGATTCCGGTGGAGGTTTTTGTTGAAGGGCGTGCGATCTCAGCCGGGGCCTACATTGCTTTATGCGGTAACCGGCTCGTGATCTCCTCCGACGGAGTGCTTGGTGCGTCCCAACCCTTAGTCGCCGATGGCACGCCCGCTCCGGAAAAAACGACCGCGGCCTTTCGGAAAATGTTCCGCGCGGTTGCTGAGGCCCGCGCCCAACGCCGGGGGGTCGAGCTTGATCCATTGATCGCCGAGGCAATGGTTGATCCAGAGGTCGAAGTCGAAGGGGTCGTGGCCAAAGGTGAGATCCTTGCGTTAACGGCCCGTGAGGCTTTAAAGTATAATTATGCCGATTTAATGGCGGAGAATCTAAATGAAGCCATTGTTGCGCTGGGGTTCGAGGATTTAACGACGGTATATGTTAAACAGACTCCCGTGGAGAGCTTGGTCCGGTTTTTAACCGATCCGGTGATCAGTCCGCTCTTGCTAACCATTGGTTTTACCGCGTTGATTATTGAAGTTTTTACCGCCGGGTTTGGGGTGGCCGGGATTATCGGCATCATCTCTTTGTTCTTATTTTTTGGGGCACGTATGTTTTCCGGATTGGCCGGGATGGAGGTGATCTTCCTTTTCTTCCTTGGTCTCGTCTTACTAGTGATGGAAGCCTTTTTCCTACCGGGTTTTGGCTTGGCCGGGATTTTCGGTTTAACCTCGATGGGAGGTAGCATCATTTTATCCTACGCTTCAAGCGGGCAGGGTGTTGCTGCTTTGGCGATCGCCCTTACCTGGTCTTTCTTCCTGGTTTCCCTGGTCTTCCAGTACCTCAAGAGTAGTTCCTTTATGAATCGTATTGTTTTAAAGACGGCGGCGGAAAAAGAAAAGGGTTACTCGGCGGTGCCAACTTTCGAGCAATATTTGGGAGAAGTGGGGGTTGTCGTTCATCAGCTGCGTCCGTCCGGTGTGATTGAGATGGCTGATGGCAAGCGGTTGGATGTGGTTTCCGAGGGAGCCTTTATTCCGGTGGGTCAAAAGGTGAAAGTCATTGCGATTGAGGGCAGGAGAATATTAGTGCGTAGCGAAGGGTAAAATTACCAATGGGGCTGGCTAACGAAACGCATAATTCATGACGATGGATTTATCCCCTGCTTTAACGGACGAAGGACTATTTTGCCAAATCCAAATTCTTGGGGAAAGATCCGGTAGAGGTAATTATGTGGTTTCTGATTGATAAAAATGGAATGGGGTGTTGATGAATGGAACTATTCTCCCTCTTTGGTTTAGCTTTGGTGGTCGTTTTCGTGCTTCTCTTCTTTAATTTTATTCCGGTTGGCTTATGGATTTCTGCCCTGGCGGCCGGGGTGAACATCCGGATCTGGACTCTCTTTGCCATGCGCTTAAGAAGGGTTCCGCCTTCCCGGATTGTTTTGCCGATGATCAAGGCGGAGAAAGCGGGACTGGAGACCACCGTGGATAAGCTGGAGGCCCACTATTTAGCCGGTGGTAATGTGGACCGGGTGATCGATGCTTTGATCGCGGCCCAACGGGCAGAGATCAATTTAACCTTTGAACGGGCGGCGGCCATTGATCTGGCGGGAAGAAACGTCTTAGAAGCAGTACAGATGAGTGTTAATCCGCGGGTGATCGAGACCCCGGAGATCTCGGCGGTAGCGAAAGACGGAATTGAACTGAAGGCGAAGGCCCGGGTTACCGTCCGCGCTAATATTGACCGCCTCGTCGGTGGTGCCGGTGAAGCCACGATCATTGCCCGCGTGGGAGAGGGGATTGTTACGACCGTGGGCTCGGCGGAGAGTCATAAAGATGTTCTCGAAAATCCGGACCGGATCTCCCAAACCGTATTGGAAAAGGGACTGGATGCGGGAACTGCCTTTGAGATCCTCTCCATTGATATTGCCGACGTGGATGTGGGCCGGAATATCGGAGCCAAACTCCAGATCGACCAAGCGGAGGCCGATAAGAACATTGCGCAGGCGAAAGCGTCGGAACGGCGGTTTGCGGCGCTTGCGCGGGAGCAAGAGATGAAAGCGCAGGTTCAAGAGATGCGGGCCCGCGTAGTGGAAGCCGAGGCCGAGGTACCACGGGCTTTAGCGGAAGCGCTACGGTCGGGAAAGATTGGGGTAATGGATTACTACCAGCTCCAGAATATTCAGGCCGATACGGCGATGCGCGATGCCATCGGTAAGGGACCAAAGGTGAACGAGTCCACCGATGACATTAAAAAATAGGAGTGGATTGGATGGGTTGGATCTGGGTTATATTCGTATTGTTTTCCGTTCTGAGCAATATCCTGGAAAAGCTGATGGCCGAACAAAAAGCCTCGGGACCGGTTAAACCCCGCAAAGAAGGGGGCCAGCCGCTTCCGCCCGCTCTACCCTTTCCTCCTTTTCTGATGGATGAGGTGGAAGCGGAAAGGGAGCCGATTGAAGCCTTACCAAAAGCGAAGACAGATTTGCCGTCGACTTCTGATGGAAAGATGGCCCCTGCTAACCTTTGGGGACATCCACAGGAACAGGAGAAGAAGATGGCAGATGAGGAGTGGGACCGCCTCTTTAACCAGGAGAATGGGTTTGAGGAGGAAGATCTTGGGGCCGTCTATTATACAGACGCCGATGAAGCCGTGAAGTTAGAAGACCCCGCCGGGCGGGGGATTGACAATACCAGGTTTTACGATGCTCTTATCTTGGCGCATGTCTTGCCCCGGCCGGATTTTCGGAGCGCTCCTTGGCGGCGTCGTTTGTGAGATGAAAAGATTGATCGGTCTGCGGGATGAAGAGCGGGAAGCCAAAAGTTGGTTGCGAAGATGCAACCAACTTTTTTGCAATAATTAGGGGGAAAAATAGGGTTAGCACTGATGTATACTTAATACTTAGCAAGG
>JAAZDX010000002.1 GCA_012512605.1 Bacillota bacterium | reverse complement strand
CCTGGTTGATCTTATTATTCCCGCAACACTAAAATAAAGCGAAAGCGCCGTAGTGATCAGCGCCGCCCGGTATGGCCAAAACCGCCGTCCCCGCGCCCGGTCGCTTCCAACTCGGTACCGGGGAGCCATGCCCCCCGTACAACCGGTGCCAACACGAGCTGGGCAATACGGTCGCCCCGTTTAATTTGAAACCCGTTCTGGCCATGGTTAATTAAAAGCACTTTAATCTCGCCGCGAT
Organism: Bacillota bacterium; assembly: GCA_012512605.1. Lineage (GTDB taxonomy): Bacteria > Bacillota > UBA4882 > UBA10575 > UBA10575 > Capillibacterium. The sequence goes on along the minus strand of JAAZDX010000002.1, from coordinate 2,275 downwards.
AATCTTGGTCAATCGTGCCCGGTGCATTCAAAACGGTCACCCCAAATTTCACCGCTAAACCGCTGCGGGGCCGGATTTGTGCTTCAAAGCCAACCGGAAGGGCGATGGCAATCCCGGTTGGGATTAAAGCATACTTCCCGGCAGGCAGGAGCACTTCCTCCTCCACCGCGGCCAGCAGATCCATGCCTGCGGCACCATCCGTCATGTACTGCGGTAAAGGAAGATCACCCGCGTGGGGCAACTTTTTAATTCTGATCTGGATCGGTGGCAACATCATTCTTCCATCCTTTAGCGGTCATTTCGTCTTCTTCTTGAAAGGGACCCAGTGCGGCCAGGGTGACCTGTTCTTCGTGGAAAAGAGTACTGGCGATCCGGATTAAATCTTCCGCAGTCACCCGTTCAACCGCGGCGAGAACCTCTTCGGGCGGAATAAAGCGGCCATAGAATAATTCCGACTTTGCCAAGCGGCTCATCCGGTTGGTCGTATTCTCCAGACTAAGCCAGAGGTTTCCCTTGATCTGTTCCTTCGCCCGGTTTAATTCTTCGGGCGGCACCGGCTCCTCCTGAAGGCGTCTCAGCTCTTTCCAGATTAACGCAAGGACCTGGGAAAAGTTTTTCCGGCTGGTCCCAGCGTAGATGGAAAATAAGCCGGTATCACGAAAAGCCGAGTAATAGGCGCCGGTGGAGTAGACAAGTCCACGTTCCTCCCTTAACTCTTGGAACAAACGGGAGGAAGAACTGCCCCCCAAGAGATTATTGAGCACCAATAAAGCATAGCGGTCTTGGTGTTGCCGGTGGAAACCGGGGACACCGACACAAAGGTGAACCTGTTCGGTATCTTTCTTCCGCAAACGGGTGGTCCCGGCGGTCTGGACCGGGCTACTCTCCTCCGGAGTAAAACTCCCCCGTAGTTTTCGCCAAAAAGCATTACATTCCTCTAAAAGCGGACCATCCTCAAAATTACCCGCAATCGCCAGACAGGAATTGTCCGGTGTGTAAAAGCGTTCCTTAAAGCGGATTAAATCGGCGCGGCTGGTCTGTAAGATACTCTCCGGTGTCCCGAGGATTGGGTGGCCGAGCGGATGATCTTTCAACAAGGTTTGGACCAGAAGATCGTAGATCAGTTCATCGGGATTGTCTTCATACATCCGCACCTCTTCGAGGATGACATTTTTCTCTTTTTTCAGCTCTTCCGGGTCAAACAAGGGGTTAATTACCATGTCGGCTAGCAAATCCAAACCCAAACGGAGGTGCTGGTCGAGGATTTTCACGTAATAACAGGTGTATTCTTTTGTGGTAAAAGCGTTCAAATGCCCCCCCACCGCATCGATCGTTTCGGCGATCTTCCGGGCCGACCGCTGCGCAGTTCCCTTGAAGAGCATGTGCTCGAGCAGGTGTGAGAGGCCCTGTTCCGCAGGGGATTCGTTCCGCGAACCACAAGCAACCCAAAAACCAATCGCCACGGAACGAACGTTTGGGATGTGTTCATAGACTAGTGTTAAGCCGTTATCCAGTTTTGTTCGGTTCGACATTGACATTAGTAAATCTCCTCATCCTAATTCTTCATAAACATATTCTCCATAAATCGACGGCGTAATCACCTTTTTTTTCGGTTGTTTCCGCACGGTTCACCCCGTTTCGTGCGGCTTTTAAAGTTCTTAGGACCCGATTCTATTCGCGATGCATAGGGTAAACCCCTTTCTTTTGCGGACAATTGCAATCAATCCTTTACTTTAAACTATTGTTGAGGACGTCTTCCCCCCTTGAATTTGTAATCCTATACTAATCTGGTTTAATCTACATAAAGGTTTCTTCTCTTTAGAGCGCGAATGTAATAAGGCAACTTAATTTATGTTAACATGAGGGATAATTAAATGGAGCAAAACATTCTCACCACTGTTCTGGCGCTACTTGTTTACGTCTCTTCCGCTCTGTTTGGTGGTGGCGGCGAAGTAGCTGATCGGCACCTTTCGCCAACCCCCGGCCCTGAGCAATCCCCCTCCGCAGCCTCCACGTTGCCTTCAACCGTGGCCGTCTCGGCGGAAGTAGTTAGTATGCGTTCGGAACCCGTAACAAAAGCAAATGTGGTTCGCCAGCTTAATAAGGGAACCGTGCTGACCGTTGAGGATGATAAGGACGGCTGGTACCAAGTGGCCGACGGGCAAGGCAATTCCGGCTGGATTGTGAAATGGGCCGCAAAACCCGGTTATGTTACGGTTCCGGCAACCTTTCAACAACGGGAAGTCTTTGGCTACTATGCGGAAAGCTATAAGGG
>JAAZDX010000276.1 GCA_012512605.1 Bacillota bacterium | reverse complement strand
CGCATCTGCCGGCGGACTTCCTCGATCATAAACCCGGCAGCCCGTCCGCCCGCATCCAGAGCCTGCGCCGAAAAGAAGAAGGGCAAGACCCCACCGATGAACATACCGATGATGACATGGGGCGACAATAGATCAATCGACTCTAAACGGGCCGCACTGGCGTAAGCGGCAAACAAGGATAAGGCGGTAAGCGCCGCGGCCGAGATATCAAATCCTTTGGTCACTGCCGCCATGGAGTTACCGACCGAATCGAGGGTATCGGTGACTTCCCGGACTTCTTCGGGCAACTTGGCCATTTCGGCAATCCCGCCGGCGTTATCGGCCACCGGACCATAGGCATCAACGGCAATGGTGATGCCGGAGATGGAAAGCATCGAGACCGCACTTAAAGCCAGACCGAAAAAGCCGCCGAAACGATAGGCAATCAAGACGGCACCCGCAGTGATCAGGATCGGTAAAACAGTCGACTTCATTCCGATCGCCATCCCATCAATGATGGTGGTGGCGGCACCGGTCTCGGCCGAAGCGGCTAAGGAACGAACGGGTCTCTTCTCATCGGAGGTATAGTATTCAGCGGCAAGGCCCACCAATAAACCGGCGATCGGTCCCACCATGACCGCTCCGAAAAGAGAAAGGTCTTTCAGGTAGAATTTGGTGAAGATAAAACCACCCAGCACCGCTAAGGCGCAGGTGACATAGTTTCCGCTGTTAATAGCAGCATAGACATTACCGCTTCTGCGCACTTTAATATAATAGACGCCAAGCACCGAGGCGAGCACTCCGATGGCAAAGAGGAGAACGGGTCCAACGATGGCCTTGACCCCGTAACGGGCAGTTAAAGTGGCACCGATCGCCATGGCGGCCACCATTACTTCCGCTTCACTTTCAAAAAGATCGCTGCCCATGCCACAGACATCGCCAACGTTGTCGCCGACGTTATCAGCGATGACGGCCGGGTTCCGTGGATCATCCTCCGGAATTCCTTCTTCCAGTTTACCAACGAGATCGGCGCCGACGTCGGCTGCTTTGGTATAAATACCGCCCCCAAAACGGGCAAACAAAGCCACTAAGGAAGAGCCTAACCCATACCCGGCAAGCAGTTCTGGATTGGGAAAGAGTAAATAAAGGATGGTAATACCCATAAGGTTCAGGCCAACGACGGTCAACCCCATGATGGCACCGGCGGGAAAAGCAATCTGCAGGGCCTCTACGGCACCTTTTTCCGCAGCATGCGCTGTACGGACATTAGCCAGCGTAGCTGCGTTCATTCCGATCAGCCCAGCGAGCAGTGAAAGAAGGGCACCGATTAAGAAGGTGATCATAGTGGCAAGGCCGAGGGTGAAATAGAGGATAGGGGTAGCGACCAATAACACCCATGCTACACTGGTGTATTCCCGACGAATAAAGGCAAAAGCACCAGTACGGATTGCCTGGTGAATTTCTTGCATTTTTTCGTTACCGGGATCCGCTTTTTTAATATTACGGTAATAAGACCAGACCACTAGTAAAGTTATAAATCCGACCAGCGGAACGACCCAAAACAAGTCTGACCACAAAATCGACCAGAAAGACATGGTTCCACCTCCAAAAGTAAGTAGATATGGTAGCTATTTATTAGCTATATAAAGGGCGAAGCGTTCCCGCCGTTAAGGTTTCGTGATATTACTGGAAAACCCTACTAAAAACCAGGTTTCTGATCGGTTAACTTTATCATAAATCTAGTTTTATCTGTAAAAGGCCGAAAAAGGCATAAAAAAATCCCCAAAAAAGGGGATTAAATCTTGTTTGGTGCCGAAGGCCGGACTCGAACCGGCACACTCTCGCGAGCGGTAGATTTTGAGTCTACTGCGTCTGCCAATTCCGCCACTTCGGCAAGGATTTCTTTTCTTCTTCGAAGTTCATTGTAACAAAGAAGGAGGCTGCTGTCAAGATTTTATAATGGTCCAGAAACCGGTTTTTGGTACACTCTTTAGGCTTAAAGAACAGGTGTACTCTTTTAAAAAAAGGCGGTAGAACCGCCTTGATATTGATCGCATTGATCAGAGATAGAATGGCCTTTGGTGCGGTAAAGGCCGGAGAAAGGATGGGTTTTGCGAGAAATGAGGTTCCTCGGTGGTAAACTCATTTCTGTACTACTAGGATATTCCACAAACCCAAAAAGGTCCCCCGCCAAAAGCACTAATCTTTAGAAACCTCCCATTTTACTTCGGGCAGGCCCTGTAACGCGCCAGTTAGCGCCCCTTGATTGATTTCCGGAACGCGTACCGTCAAGCCGACGGCTGCCCCGTACTCCTCCTTTACGACCTTACCTTCGTAGGTTTGGAGCAGATGGTTGACCACTGGTAATTGTGGGTAAGGCAGTGCCAAGGTGAGAGTGATGGTTGGACGAAAGGGACGCCGTCCGGCGGCGAGGAGCGTTTGTAAGGCGGTGGAGTGGTAGGCGTCGATTAAGCCGCGGACGCCCAATTTTTTCCCGCCATAGTAGCGGGTGACAACGACCACCGTATTGGTTAGCTCCTGTTGGAGCAGGGCGTTTAAGATCGGCCGCCCGGCTGTTCCGGACGGTTCGCCATGGTCGCTATAGTAAGTGATCGGGTTTTCGCTCAGGCCAAGTCGATAGGCGAAACAGTTGTGGGTGGCTTGGGGGTGTACTTCGCTTTTAATCCGGCCAATAAAAGCCTGGGCTGCGTCGGCATCGGCGACTGGTGCCGCCTGTCCGATGAAACGTGAACGTTCGATCTTCTGTTCCCACGTTTGTTCTTGGGCGACGGTAAAATATACTGGTTCCATGATTCACCTCATAAAAGTCCTTAAAACCATTATTCCACATTTGGGAGGGGGATTCCTCCGCCTGGATATTGGGGAGACTACCGTTTGAACGAGGGCAAGGAGGTTTATGGTTGCGGAGTTGGGCAAGGAAAAGAAACCGGGTGCTCCTTTTATGTTGCCTATTTTTTGTGGGTACCCAGATTTGCTGGCCACCTTTGGCGGTTTGTGGCCCGGATTTTTTCGCCGCCCGGAGTGATCCGGAGGTTCCAAATCCGCCCTGGCCGGAGGACAGTCAGGGTGGGAGTGGACTGCCGGAGACGGCGCGCTTATGGTGGGAGCAGGAGCTTACTTTCCAACACCTCTGCTTGAAAAACCGGACATTGGTGCGCCTGGTTGCCTTTCGGATTAACACGGACGATGCGACACCAGCGGAACGGCACAATGTGGGTGTGGCGACGGCGCTGCTTAAAGGGCAGGTAGTACCACCGGGCGCGGTCTTTTCGGTCAATGCCGCCTTGGGACCACGGACTGGTGACCGTAACTTCAAAAAGGGCCTTACTTACTTTGGAGCGGAACAGATCCAAACCTACGGTGGGGGTATCTGCCGCCTGGCCAGCGCTTTATATAACGGGGCCATCCTGGCTAATTTGGAAGTGATTGAACGCTGGCCCCACAGCATGCCGGTGATGTATGTACCGCCGGGACAGGATGCCACGATAGCCACCTATAAAGACTTAAAGTTTCGCAACTCAACCACGGCCCCGCTGGTCATCTGGGCTGAATATAAGGAGCTTACATTATATATTGCATTCTACGGCCGCGAAAAACCGCCAAAGGTAAAATGGCACCATGAAATCCTCGCCCGCTGGCCTTTTACGACGGAATACCGGATTAATCCGCAGCTGAAGCCGGGTGAAATCCGGGTGATCAGCCCGGGTGCCGATGGGCTGCGGGTCCGTTCCTGGGTAACGTTGGAGGAGCCAGACGGAAAACGGTACCGTAAACGGCTTGGGGTCGATACCTATTACCCAAAGCGACAGATGGTCGAGGTCAATCCATTGACTTTCCGCTAAGAATCGGCTACAATAAAAAATAATCTGTGCGCAACTTGGGCGTTGTTTATGTTAAAACTCAGAGTGAAACAGGCGAGGAAAGGACGAGTAGTGCCGCAACGGGTAACAGAGAGTCCCCGGGTGGTGGAAAGGGGATTACGACGACCGGCATGAAGATCAGCCTGGAGCCTCCGGGCCGAAAGTGGAGTAAGTCCGGACGGAAGCCCCCGTTAACCGGCATGAAGCGGGTGGGATCGATGGCCTTATAGTATCGGTCTTCACCAAATTGGGTGGTACCACGGTAGATCAAACCGTCCCTTTGCGGACGGTTTTTTGTTTATTCGGCCTTATGCCGAACTCTGCTTTGACCAATTTTATTATTTATTATATGGTAGCTGCTCACGCTGGCTAAACTTGAGCTCGTAAAAGGTTGACAGTTAAGTAGCTTGTTTTCTTTGCCGGATTGTTGGCAGGCGACATTATTAGCGGCTAGGGATTAACCTTTGTCTAGATCGTTAGGTTGACGTTATGATTGATTGAGCTTTTGATCTGCGCGGATTTCCCTGAATCCGGGCGGAAAAGTATTTTCTTAAGTAATGATGAAGGCAATGCGGGAGATTTCAGTGGAAAGGAGTTTGACCGATGGGTGGAAAGTTTAAAGAAGTTGATGTGAAAAGTCCCGCAAGTAAGCGGGAAGAAGCGGTTTTAGCGCAATGGTCGGCTCAGGATATGGTGAAGCTAAGCGTGGCCGAGCGGGAGGGTGCGCCCCCCTTTATCTTTTATGAGGGACCGCCGACCGCTAACGGGCGACCCGGTATCCACCATGTCCTCTCGCGGACGATCAAGGATACGGTCTGCCGTTACAAAACGATGGAAGGTTATCAGGTAAACCGGAAAGCCGGCTGGGATACGCATGGCCTGCCGGTGGAGATCGAAGTCGAAAAGAAACTGGGGCTCTCCTCGAAACAGGGGATTGAAGAATACGGGATCGAAGGCTTTAACCGGGAGTGCCGTGATTCGGTCTTTACCTATGAAAAAGAATGGCGGCGGATGACCGAACGGATCGGTTACTGGATCGATCTGGATAACCCCTATATCACCTTGGACAACGATTATATCGAAAGCGTCTGGTGGATTTTGAAACAATACTTTGAGGCCGGGCTGATCTATGAAGGCCATAAGATTATGCCTTACTGTAGCCGGTGTGGTACCCCTCTGGCCTCTCACGAGGTTTCTCTCGGTTATAAGGAAGAGAAGGTCAACTCGATCTACGTCCGCATGAAGGTTGTAGGCAAGGAGAACGAGTACTTTCTGGTCTGGACCACAACCCCTTGGACGCTCCCGTCCAACGTGGCTTTGGCGGTTAATGCGGCCTTTACCTACGTAAAGGCGCGGCGGCCTGGTGAGGATGCGGTCTACATTTTGGTTCGCGAGCGGGTGGCGGCGGTCCTGGGGAAAGAGGCGGAGATCCTCGAAGAGCTTAAGGGCGAGGACCTTTTAGGTACTGCGTATGAGCAACTCCTCCCCTTCCTAAAGGCTGATGATCCCGCTTTCCGTGTTTACGGCGCCGACTTTGTCTCCACCGAGGATGGGACCGGGATCGT
>JAAZDX010000023.1 GCA_012512605.1 Bacillota bacterium | reverse complement strand
TGATCGCTCCACAACACCCCCAATTTTTCTTCAAGTCGCTGCGTAACTCGGAAGATTTCGGCCAGATCGAGACTTTTGAAAACCTTCAGACACCTAATCTTGGTGATCGAACGATGACATAGATTCTGTTTATCCCGCATATAGCTGATAAATTCATTAGCAGGGAGGATCTCCAGCATTATAGCGACAAGTTTCGCGCGTAATCTCCGTTCAGGAGCAGAAAGTTGAAATCCATACCTGGGTTTTGATTCAAGCATAATCCCGGCTTGTTCAAAATCGCTCTTAACGATCTTCATGTCATTAACAATCGTTGAACGGCTAACCCCAAGCATCTGGCTCATCTCTTCCATAGTGAGATAATCATCGGTGTAAAGTAGTTCCAGTTGAATGCGATGAACCCGCTCGTTTTGGTTGGGAATATAGCTTTTCGCCAAGACAGTACTGACCAGATCCCACAATTGTCGGTTGCCCACTTTATCTTCGGCCAAACTAACCCCCATGTGATCGCGGTGCAGAGGAGGCAGGGCATTGGCTTGTAAAAAAGCGTCGATCTTCTCAAGATCATAACGTACAGTTCTTGCCGATACCGCCAATTGGCGACTTAATTCCTGTATTGTCACGCCACCACTGAAAGAAGTTAAGATCGACAAAATATCAAGGGACCGACCATCCAGTTCGATCATCACAAATCCTCGTTTCTTCTATAATAGATCTTCATCATAGAGGTTATTAAATGTTTCCCTAATAATCTTCACGATGTCTTGGGCACTGCTGCACTGCATAACCTCCAGGGCCATCTCTTCGGCTACCGATAGATCAATTTGGGCTATGAGCTTCCTCGTTTGCAGTAAGGAAGAAGGATTGACGCTCAACTCTTTGAGCCCCAGTCCCAACAGCAAGGGGATCCCCAGCGGTTCGCTGGCCATCGCCCCGCAAATCCCGCAAATCTTACCGGCTTTGTTTGCCGTGACAACAGTCCGCTTTATTAAACGGAGCACAGCTGGGGCAAAATAGTTATAGATCTGAGCCACTTTTGGATTCATTCTGTCCGCCGCCAGGGTGTATTGGGTAAGATCGTTACTGCCGATACTGAAAAAATCCACATGTTTTATGAATTCATCGGCCATGATTGCCGCAGACGGAACTTCGACCATCATTCCTACTTTTATATGGGGGTTATATCTTTTCCCCTCTTTTCTCAGGCTTTCTTTTGCCTCTTCTAGCAATTCTTTTGCTCTGATAATCTCCTTAAGCTCTGAAACCATCGGGAACATAATCTGAACATTGCCGTCGGCCGATGCTCTTAAACAGGCCTTAAGCTGGGTCATAAACAAGTCCACCCGGTCGAGGGAGATCCGGATCGCGCGGTAACCTAAAAATGGGTTCTCCTCCCTTTCCAGACCGAGACATGCTGCGTTTTTGTCGCCTCCGATGTCCATTGTTCTGATTACCACGGGCAACCCGGCCAGTTTAGTAGCCACGGAGGAATAGACCTGGTACTGCTCGTCCTCGCTGGGTAGAACCGGGCGGTCCATATAAAGAAACTCGGTACGGAACAAACCGACCCCCTCAGCACCAACCGTAAGCAACTGGTCGTTGGCTTTGGCATCCATAATGTTGGCCAAAAGCGCTATTTTCTGCCCATCAGCGGTTACTGTGGGCTGACTAGCATAGACATGTAAGCCGGCTTTACTGATATGGTAGGTCTCAATTTTTCTTTTGATCTCCTCAAAGCCAATCTGGTCAAAACCGGTTTCCACTTCCCCAGTTAAGGCATTGACAAAAACCAGCTCCCCGTCGGAGATTTGGAAAACAGGATCGCCACAGCCCACGATCGCCGGAATCTTCATCTCCGCCGCCAAGATCGCCGTGTGTGACGTTTTGCCCCCGGCCACCGTCACGATTCCCCTCACCCGACTGGCGTCCAGCGTCGACATGACGGAAGGAGGAATGTCATACGCAATCACAACTACTTCTTCATCTAATACAGACAAGTCTTTGTATACTTCCCCGCGTAGTTCACAGATGATCCGTTGACACAGGTCTTGCACATCGTAGACCCGGTCCCGGAAGTAGTGATCCTCCATTGCTGCAAAAAGGGCACTCTTCGCCTCAGATTCGCGTTGGACCGCAGCCGACGCCGCGTAGCCTTTTTCGATATTTTCTTTTATATTCCTGATGAACTCCGGGTCCATCAGCATCGTATGTTGAATGGAGAGAATTTCCGCCTGATCTTTGAGGTTTTGTCTTTCCAAAAGGGCGCATTTTTCCCTGTAATAACTGACCAAACTTTGATAGGCCTGCGAAAACTTTTCAAGTTCCATCCCAATCCGCTCAAGCGCCACTTTTTGGTTGGAGTCCGCCGGTTTGGGCAATGAATATTTCATCGCCGGTGCCACCGCCAGACCTTGTGAAGCCACGATTCCTCTAATCTTCAACGTTCCCACCCTATTTCGTCGTATTTCACCAACCTATTCCGTTAATCCCTCGATATAACTGACAATCGTCTCTGCCGCTTCCCTTTCATCTTCTCCTTCAGCCTGAACGGTGATTGGGGTGCCCTGTTTTAAAGCACCGCCCAATACGTTAAAGATACTCTTGGCATTAATGTTCTTTTCCGCAGTAATTAGTCTTATCTCGCTTTTAAACATATTACTGAGTTGGACCAACCTTTGTGCTGGTCTTGAATGCAATCCGGTTGGGTTTTTTACCACTGTTTTTATCCTATACATTGCTCAAACTCCAATTTAATTTATCAACGATAAGCTAAAAGTTAATTAAAATATAACACAACTATAATACGGTGTATACAACAACTATGTCCCACTTGAAGGTGACAAGATTTGTATCATACAATTATTTTTTTCCCGTGTTGCAAAATTTTGTATATTATCGCAAGGTCGAGATACAAAAAACCGGCGGCCTCTGCCCCCGGTTTTCTTGGTCTTAAGTAGCAACTATTTTTTCCCGCCTTTATGCATAGAGAATCAAGGCAATAAACTCTAAAGGTTCGGTCCCAATGTTCTTTAGGCTATGCCCTTCCCCGGCGCCGGTAAAGGCGAGATCGCCGGCGGTAACGGTGGTAATGGTCCCGTTATCGTTAAATTCGCCGGTTCCACTTAAAATATAATAGGCTTCGCCGTCGTTTTGGTGGACATGATACCCGATGGAGCAACCGGGTTCGAGGGTATTATGGGCAAAAGCCCGCCCCTTACCGTACATTTCTTCGGGCCCGTTGAGCAGGTTCCGGATGGTGACCCCACCTTCCCCTTGAAAGATGTTTTCCTTAAAAGTGATTGTTCTTTCGTTGCTTCTGCGAATCATGAATGGTCCTCCTTTTTCGCTCGTTGATCATCGTTGAATTCGTTGATTAAGATAATACCCCACCGGAGCAGCTGTTCCCGATGGCGTGTATTTCCTTGCCCCCACTTAAAGGCCAACCGTATTTAATTCGTCAATCTTTCCCCGATACAGTTCGTAGTTTTCCCGGTCAAAACAGACAAAGAATACTTTTTTAATCTGTTGATCCGCTTTTAAGAAGGCAGCCACCGTCTGCAGGGCAATCTCCGCGGCCAGTTCTTTGGGGAAACGATAAACACCGGTACTGATATTGGGAAAGGCAATGGTCCTCACCGCGTTTTCAACCGCCAGCGCCAGACTATTCCGGTAGCATTCGGCTAAGAGACGCGGTTCATCCTTATCCCCACCGCGCCAAACCGGTCCCACCGTGTGGATCACATACTTCGCGGGCAACCGACCCGCGGTGGTAATCACCGCTTCCCCGGTGGGACACCCCCCTTGCTTCTCCCGGATCTTTTTACATTCCTCCAAGATCCGGGGTCCACCAGCCCGGTGAATGGCCCCGTCTACTCCGCCGCCCCCCAAGAGACTGCTGTTGGCGGCGTTGACAATGGCATCGACTTCAACTTTGGTAATATCACCTTGAGTGACCTGCACCCGTTCGTCGATTAGTAACTTTGGCATCCTGATCCCTCCTTTACCCTTACCCTAACCTCTCCGGTAGCCACCGCCAGCCTCAAATCTCGCTGGTGCCGGCTACCGCCAAGTCACGTCCGCCAGTGACTCTATTTTGAGGATTAGGATTAATTCAAAGCAAGAGGCGTAACCAACTATCTTGTAAGATTAAGATGCAAACCCAAGTGGGCGACAAGCCTTAGGGTTGGACAGCGGCAGGTCGAAGCAGCGGTGCCTCTGGCACCGGAAGAATAACAAATCGTGTTTTCTAAGTAGCTAAGAGAAACAACGATTTGACCCTTTAATTTTATATTATATTTTTACCAACGACAACTTATGGCACCAAATGGACCGAATTTTTTCAGTGTGATTAAAAAAGAATTTCCCAAAAGGAAAACCCGCTGTGAAAGCGGGTTTTCCAAATCACCATCAATCACAAATAATGAGGGATTTTCTTCGGGTTTAACGCCTGAATGAAAGCAAGTCCGCATTCCCTCCGGATCTTAATTCAGCCCCAGATAAGCGCCGATCTCCTCCGAGGCTTTGCGGGCCGTCGCCAAAGACTCGCCCTGTTCTTCCCGGTAATCCTTGATGATATTTTCGGTTCCGGAAGCCCGTTTCAGGACCCACACACCGCCGGTTAAAACCACTTTAATTCCATCCCCAATCACCAAACGCTCAATCGTCCGTCCGGCCACCTTCTTCCCAGTAAGAAGCGCCTTGACCTGGTTCGGGTCGGCGGCAAGCTGGGTTAATCTTGCCTTCTGTTCGGGGCGGGCTGGTTTGTCTTCCCGTTCATATTGATAAGGACCGTATTCCTCCTCCAACTCCCGGTAGAGGGTGCCAATATCTTTACCGGTCGCGGCAATAATTTCCATCATCAAAAGCACAGCGGCGATCCCGTCCTTCTCCGTCACCCAGAGGCTGCCGTCCCGGCGCGGAAAGGAAACCCCGGCGCTCTCTTCCCCGGCCAGGACGTATTTTCCCGCCCGCAAACCCGCCACGTAGTGCTTAAAGCCGACGTTTACCTCATAGGCCGGGCGACCATAGTGGGCGGCGATCCGGTCCAAGAGATGGGTCGTACCAATGGTGCGACCGACCCCCATGGCCGCCGGAAAGTCCCGGTGGGCCGCCAGATAGTCAAAGAGGACACACAGGACATGGTTGGGGTTTAGGATCCCGGTCCCGTCCTCCCCCCCAAAGCGGTCCGCATCATTGTCATTGGCGCCGATAAAGGGTACCCCTAGTCTTTCTCGCATCCCCTGCACCGCCATCATCACATAGCGGGAGGAGGGGTCCCCACGGAGTTTGCCGTCCCAGTCATAGGTCCGGCGGGAAGAGGTGGGATCCGGCTCCGGAAGCACCACTTCGATTTGGGTGCCATACATGGCATTGACCGCTTCATAGTAGCCGTGGGCCGAGCCGCCCAGGGGGGTAACGGCAAAACGCCCCTTTTTAATCAGATCCATATCAACCACCCCGCCCAGCTCCCGGACGTAAGGGGTGACCAGATCGATCTCTTCGACCAGTCCCTTTTCCACCGCGGTCTGGTAGGGCAGCCGCTTGATCGCGGCGCTATGCTTAAGGTAGTAGTTGCCCTTTTCGTCAATGGGTGCGGTACGGGTATTGGGGCCACCGTCCAAGCCATTGCTCTTATACCCCGCATCTTCGGGGGGGTTGTGCGAAGCTGTAATAATTACCCCTTCCACCTTTTCGCCCTGGGCAACGCGGGTCAGAATCGCATGGGAGACAACGGGAGTCGGGGTACTCCGACCGCCACGATGGATCAGAACCTTCATCCCGTTCCCGGCGAAAACCTCCACCGCTGTTTGTTGGGCTAAATCCGAAGCAAAACGGACATCCTTGCCCATCACCACCGGGCCAAGGGGTTTCTCCTTAAGTTCCTCCGGGAGCACCGGCCCAAAAGTTCCCCGTTCCCGCCGGATATCAACCAATGCTTGGGTCATTGCCGCCACGTGGAGCTGTGAAAACCCCACGCCGGTATGGCCCCGGTGTCCTGACGTTCCGTTTTTGATCGGCAGCACTGGGCCGTCGGGTTTCGTATACCAAGTAGTAATCTGTTCCCTGGTATAAAGGTCTTCCGGCCGGGCTTGCTGACCCGCCAGCGGATGAATCGATCGTTTTGTCATTTTCGTGCCTCCTTGAGAACTATCATTAAAACAAAACCGGTTTCAACATAATAATCTAGTATTTCCCTTTTCATCGCCGGATCCGACGATGGATCGTAAATTATTTCTTGGCCAGCCAATTGATTCCTCCCCCCAAAATTCAATCCGTACTACCGCACTACCCAGGCCCGTTTCGTTAAAGTTTTTAGACTGTAAAATTGTAATTTTCTTTTTACATCTTTTCATCTTTTTAGTAAATTTTCGAAAGGAAAAAAGGGATTTGTGTTTAATAATAGATTATATGCAATAGTAAAAAATATCTATGTGCTCTCGCAAACGCTTGTAACAACTCTTCAGTAATCTTCAATCTTCAATCTTCTCTCCAACTCCTGTTGCCGAAGCACAATCATGAAACCTCCCTTTGGAAATGATAACCTGTCATTTCCCGGCATCAGGGGCATTGCTGCAAAGGACCAACCTATATACGTCTCCCCATTTTTTCTAGTTCACTTCACAAAAATGATGGTGCTAGCATAAGCAACTACTCAAAAGAATACTAGTCTATCGTGCGCACGGTAGTCGGTGTGAGCAATGTGGATGACTACTTAGATCCCTACTTTCAAACCACAAAGCATAACTTGAAAATGAAATGGGGTGATCGCGGAGACAAACCACATTTTTAATGCGTGTCATTTTTTAACTGTGCCAAAGGCAAATTTTTCTAAAAGGAAAGGGGTATATGTTTGATGAAAAAACATCTTATCTTATTATTGGTTGTCCTCCTTGTCTTTAGCTTAACCGGATGTTTTAAAAAGAAAGCCGACAGCAACTTGATCGGCGTGGCGATGCCGACCCAGTCCTTGCAACGCTGGAACCAAGACGGTGCCAACATGAAGGCTCAACTGGAAGGAAAGGGTTACAAAGTTGATCTCCAGTATGCCAACAATGACGTTAACACCCAGATTCAACAGTTGGAAAATATGATTACTAAAAAATGTAAGGTGCTTGTCATCGCCTCGATCGACGGCTCGGCCTTGACCGAAGTCTTACGTAAAGCGGCCGAGAATGACATCAAAGTTATTGCTTATGACCGTTTGATCATGAACTCGGAACATGTGGACTACTACGCGACTTTTGACAATTTCCAAGTGGGTGTGATTCAAGGTAAATACATCGAAGATAAACTCGGTTTAAAAACCAACGCTGGGCCCTTCAATATTGAATTGTTTGCCGGTTCTCCCGACGACAATAACGCCTATTTCTTCAACGGCGGTGCGATGAGCATTCTCCAGCCGTATATTGACGCCGGAAAACTGATCGTGCCTAGTAAGCAAACGGAGTTCACCACCATTGCCATTCATGGATGGGATTCGGCTGACGCCCAAGCGCGAATGGATAACCTGATTACCGCCCACTACGCCGGTGGCCGTAAACTGGATGCCGTCCTCTCCCCCAACGACAGCTTAGCCATTGGTATTATCACTTCCCTCCGTAATGCCGGTTACGGTACTCCTGATAAACCGTACCCAATTATTACGGGCCAAGACTGTGATAAGCCCAATGTGATCGCCATGATCAACGGGGAACAGTCCATGTCCATTTTCAAGGATACCAGAACGCTCGCGGCCCAAGTGGTCGAAATGGTAGAAGCCATTATGAAAGGGGAGGAAGCTCCGGTCAATGATACGGAAACCTATCATAACGGTGTCAAGAAAGTTCCTTCCTTCCTTTGCGAGCCGGTTTATGCCGACGTTAACAACTATAAAGAACTGCTGATCGAAAGCGGATACTATACCGAAGCCGATCTCCAGCAATAGTCTGGAACGATCGAGCCAGCATTATCAAGCAATTCTTTGACCGTCGAAAACCCCAGCGTTACTGGGCAGATTCGCGCAAAGGATCTGCCCAGTAACTCTATATTGTAGACCATGAGCAAAGGGCGGGATTAAATGCAAACTATCCTTGAGATGAGAAATATCACCAAATGCTTTGGACCGGTCAAAGCACTCAATAATGTTAATCTCAAAGTCACAGCCGGCGAGATCCATGCCCTTGTCGGCGAAAACGGAGCAGGTAAAACTACACTGATGAATGTCTTAAGCGGCGTGCATCCCTATGGGACCTACAGCGGGGAGATCATTTACCAAGGAAAAAACTGCATCTTCAGAAATATCAGGGACAGTGAAAAAAACGGGATCGTGATTATTCACCAAGAATTGGCCCTCATTCCCTACCTTTCCATCGGCGAAAATATCTTTCTCGGCAATGAACGGGTGAAGTCCGGTGTGATCGACTGGGAAAAGACCCATCTGGACGCTACTAAGATTCTGCAAAAAGTCGGGCTCAGGGAAAACTCCTACGCGCTCATTAAAGATCTCGGGGTCGGTAAACAACAGCTGGTCGAGATCGCCAAGGCTTTAGCCAAAGATGTGCAACTTCTGATCTTAGACGAGCCGACTGCTGCCCTCAATGAAGAAGATGCGAACAACTTATTAAGACTGCTCTTGGATTTGAAAAAGACCGGGATTACTTCTATCCTCATCTCCCATAAACTGCATGAGGTGATTAAAGTCGCGGACAGCATAACCATCCTCCGGGATGGTGCCACCATCGAAACGCTCCAAGTTGACCGCGGTGAAATCAATGAAGACCGGATCATTAAAGGAATGGTCGGCCGGGAGCTGGTCGACCGGTTTCCCAAACGCCAACCAAAAATCGGCGAAGTCTTTTTTGAAGTGAAAAACTGGAATGTCTACGACCCCCAAATCGAAGGACGAAAGGTGATCAAAGATGTCAACATCAAGGTGAATAAGGGGGAGATTGTGGGTATTTCGGGGCTGATGGGTTCGGGGCGTACCGAGTTCGCCATGAGCATTTTCGGAAAAGCTTATGGTAAGCATATTAGCGGACAGATTTTCAAAGAAGGGAAAGAACTTACCCTCAATAACGTCCAACAAGCAATCAACAATGGTTTGGCCTATGTAACCGAAGACCGGAAAACCGCTGGCCTGATTGGTATCGAAAACCTCAAACGCAATATATCTTTATCAAGTTTGAGAAAGATTAGTAAAAGAGGGGTCATCGATGATACGCAGGAGAACACTGCGGCCAGAACTTACCGGCAAAAGCTTAATATTAGATCGTCAAGTATCTTTCAGAAAGTACAAGACCTCTCGGGGGGAAACCAACAAAAAGTAGTGCTGGCAAAGTGGATCTTTGCCGCTCCTGACATATTAATCCTGGACGAACCCACACGGGGGATTGATGTCGGCGCCAAATACGAAATCTATACGATCATTAACAAATTGGCTGAGGAGGGTAAAGCGATCATCTTTATCTCCTCGGAACTTCCCGAAATATTAGGCGTTTGTGATCGGATCTATGTAATGAACGAAGGAAGAATCGTCGGCGAGCTCAAAAAAGAAGAGGCGTCACAAGAAAGTATAATGAAATGCATTATGCAGAGTAATAGGGGGCGTTACTGATGGAATTTGAAAACACAAAACCGGCGGTAAAATTCGAATCGATTGGTTTTGCGTTAAAAAGCAATATCCGCCAATATGCGATGCTTGTTGCTTTAGTAGTTATTATGTTGTTCTTCCAGATCGCCACCAATGGCATTCTGTTGGTCCCGATGAAAGTGCCCAATCATATCTTGCAAAACAGTTACGTGTTGATCCTAGCCATCGGGATGACCCTTTGCATTCTGACCGGCGGAAATATCGACTTGTCCGTTGGTTCGGTGGCGGCTTTCATCGCGGCGATCATGGGCAAACTAATTATCCACAATAAAATGGATGTCACCATGGCCATCACCATTGGTCTCCTGATCGGCGCGGTGATCGGAAGCTGGCAAGGTTTTTGGATTGCTTACGTGCGCATCCCCGCCTTCATTGTTACCCTGGCCGGGATGCTTCTCTTCCGGGGCTTGACCATTACCATTCTCAAAGGTCTCACTTTATCGCCGTTCCCCCGATCTTTCCAGATGATCAGTTCCGGCTATCTTCCGGATTTCTTCTCATTCCTCGGAACGAAACTTAACTTTACACCAATCGTGGTGTCCGTTTTATTATCCATCATCCTCCTCTATATGCAGATCAAAAAGAGAAGACAGAAGATGAAAAACGAGACGGAACTGATTCCGCGTTCCCTATTCCTGACCCAACTTCTCCTCACCATCATAGCGATTAACCTTTTTGCCTACGCCTTAGCCGCCTACAAGGGAATCCCCACCATCCTGGTGATTCTGGGGAGTTTGATCGGAGCCTACCACTTTTTCACCACCAAAACGGTCCCAGGGCGCTACATCTATGCGATGGGTGGAAATGAAAAAGCAGCCAAACTTTCGGGCATCAACACCAATAAGGTTCTGTTCTTCGTCTATTTAAACATGTCGGTTTTGGCGGCCCTAGCCGGTATCGCCTTTGCGTCCCGGACTGATTCGGCCTTCCCGTTACTAGGTACCAACTTCGAACTGGACGCCATCGCCGCCTGCTTCATTGGTGGCGCATCCGCTACCGGGGGCATTGGTACCGTAATCGGGGCGATCATCGGTGCCTTAGTGATGGGGGTTCTTAATAACGGAATGTCCATCATGGGGATCGGCATTGATTGGCAGATGACGATTAAGGGCTTTGTCCTCTTAATGGCTGTTGCCTTTGATGTTTATTCCAAAAACCGATCCAAATAGGTTTCATTTTTGGAATGAAACACCAAACAGGCTTAAGGCACGGAGCGCAAAACAAGAAAGATCGGACGTAAGTTTGAAGAAACCCCAGGGCTTATAACCCCGGGGTTTTTTTCATCCAAGCGCTCATTTCAGGCCAAACGTGACATGGGACGTGACCCGGATCTGTTGCCTCCGGGTCGAGGTATCATGGATCCCGTAAGCTTCGACCCGGGTTGAGTTGGGTTCGGTGATCTGAAACACCCCGGAACGGACGGAAACAATCTTACCGATCTTCACATCGGTCTGTTCCACCATCTTCTCCGCCCGTTCCCGGGCGTTTCTGGTTGCTTCCCCCACCAGTTCCTTTTTGAGTTCATCGATATCGGAATAGAAGTATTCCAGATTCGAGTTGATCGTCCCCCCGTCCAGCAGTTCCACTGGATCAAAGGCCAGGGCTTCCACCGCATCCACCTGGTCGGTAATCACGTAGATCGTCTGATGGAATTGATAACCCCGAAAAACCCGGGCGTTCGCAGTGTAATCATAATCCTTATGGACTTGGGCTGGTTTCATGGTGATAGAATCTCGCCCGATACCTTTTGTTTCAAGCAAGGCGAATATTTTTTCGCGGACCGTTTGGAGTTTCACATAACCGGCCGTCAGGTTGTCACCCAAAACTTCCTCTTCAATATTGAGCGTCCACTTCACCTGATCCGCCGTAAAGTCCCGGGAGGCCGCCCCGACCACACTGATGGTCTGTCCTGGGCTTTGCGCCCGATAAAAATAGGAACCAAAGATGACCGCAGAAATAATCAATGATACCCCAAGAATCAAACCAACTTTAAAACTGGATTTCACGTTTTATCCCACCTTTCTTGGAGAGCGGAGTGAAACTCCATTTCCCCTTTTGAAAGAATTACCGATTAAACCGCGCCCTCCTGCAAGTATTTACTGGAAGCCGACCGTCTTCACTTCAGGTTAATAGTATAGTATATCCTCTTTAATCCGGTCTGGTCTTAAGATCTGCCGTGCCAGATGTTTTACCCAACTTATGCCGTGTTGGGCAGGATTTTCCACTTTTGTCTTTTATTCCCCAATTATCTTAATCAACACCCGTTTCCGCCGCCCCCCATCGAACTCGCCGTAAAAGATCTGCTCCCAAGGGCCAAAATCAAGTCTCCCGTCGGTCACGGCGACCACCACTTCCCGGCCCATGATCTGTCTTTTTAGATGGGCATCGCCATTGTCTTCCCCGGTAAGGTTATGGCGATACTGGGCGATCGGGGCGTGAGGGGCTAATTTCTCCAACCAATCCTGGTAATCTTGCCACAAACCGCTTTCGTGGTCGTTGATAAAGACGCTGGCCGTGATGTGCATCGCATTGACCAGACAAAGGCCTTCCTTAATCCCGCTTTCCCGCAGGGCTGCTTCCACCTGGTCGGTGATGTTAATCAACTCGAACCGCTTTTTCGTGTTGAAGACCAATTCCTTCCGGTAAGATTTCATTTGGATCACCTCATCTGTTTTATGCTATTTTGACTTCATCATCACTTCATATTTTAATCCAAGATCCGCATCAATCGCAAACCAAATGGAAAAATCCCCCCTGCGCGCATACGGTTATCCGCACCGAAGTGCTTTCGTCGAGCTTCTACGCGCCAACTTGAAAGCTTAACCGCCATCAAGACTGATCCGCGCTGAGCACTAGAGCCTCTAATCCCAAGCCCGGCTCGTATAGACCGTTTTTCCGGCAACAACCGTCATTAAAACATTAAAATCCCCATCCCACAATACCAAGTCGCCATCCTTTCCTGGAGCAATACTCCCTTTCCGGTGGGCGATCCGTAGTATCCGGGCCGGGTTTAAAGTGGCCATCTTCACAACTTCCGCCAGGGGAAGCCCGGTGTTACGGTAGAAATTACGCAGCGCTTCGTTCATCACTAAAGTACTCCCCGCTAAAGTACCGTCTTCGCGCCGGGCTTGACCCTCTTTGACCTGGACCGACAAACCTCCTAGATCATACGTGCCATCCGCCAAGAGGCAGGCGCGCATTGCATCGGTCACCAAGACCAGCTGTTCAACGGGTTTGATCTTAGTAAGCAGTTGTTGGACCACCGGCACGACATGGATATTATCGGCGATCACTTCACAAGTCACCTTATGTAAAAAGGCCGCTCCGACCACACCCGGTTGGCGATGGTGCAACGGAGGCATGGCATTAAAAAGGTGAGTAACAAGGGAAGCACCGGCCGTAATCGCTTCGCTCGCCTCTTCGTAGGTGGCCGCCGTATGACCAAGAGCAACAACGACCCCAGCGGCAACCAGTTGTCGAATAAAATCCGCAGCGCCATCAAGTTCCGGCGCAACGGTCAGCACCCGGATCACCCCTAGATAAGGTTGGAGCCAATCAAGATCAGGCGGGGCCATATAGCGTTCATCATGGGCCCCTTTCTTTCTCCGGCTGAGAAAAGGCCCTTCCAGATTACAGCCTAAGACTCGTGCCCCTTGGCCCGGCTCACCAGTCATTGCCGCCGCGATCCGGTCCAAAGCCCGTTCGATCCGGGCACGGTCCATCGTCATCGTGGTGGGGAGAAAGGCAGTAACCCCGGAGGTAACCAAGCGGTTGGCGATGACCTTCAAAGCCTGATCATCCTCGTCCATGGTGTCGTAACCGGCACAACCATGGATATGGAGATCGATAAACCCGGACGAAAGGTAGGCCCCGCCTCCGTCAATAACCGTACAGCCTGAAGGGAGATGCTTTTCTGGAAGAACCGCCCGGATCGTTTGGTCATAGACTACCGCTTGGTTTTCTTGAATCCCCTCCGTGGTGAGTAGTTTAATGTTTTTAATTGCTTTCATCAAACCAAAACCCCACAATCGACCTTCATAATAATATATCACCAGTTGGATGGCCTTCCAGGCGTTACCGCCAAAGCCCGTGCCGTCCCGGGGCAAAGTGGCCGCTTCAGACACTACTTCCAGATTAACCCCGATTAACCTTCCCCGTCAAGCAATCCTTTTCCCTTCATCTCCTCCCCATCTTCGGTCGGCAGGAACCGGCGGCTCCTGCCGACCCATACTTGTCCCCCACAAACAGGGCACAAAGAAAAATTGGTAATAATTATCTTTTTTACGTATCAATTATTTCCTAGAAGAATAAAATAGAATAACTTGTTTGCAAAAATAACTTCGGCAAAACGGAGGATTCCAATGAAAAAGCACACTCCGGTCATTTGGTTTGGTCTTTTTCTCCTCTTGGTTTTCCTTACTTTACCGACAGCGTTCGCGCAATCGAACAAGCTCTTAATTGTCGATTTTGGGTCGATCGCACCCGTCAATAAAATGAGCCCTTCCTTGCCCTTCACCCTACCAGTGACCACGCAAGCGGTTCAATTTAATAGTTCCGGGCTTTCCGCCGTGAAAACTGGCCACCGGATCCCGGCAGAGCGCCTTACTTTTTCTGCGGACACGATAACAAAGCGCCGCGGCGAGGTGGCCGTCTATCAGCTCAAGATCCAATTGTTGCCTTCCGATCCCCCCGGTGAATACGAAGGCTTCGTTGATGTCGTTTGTCCGGACGCCAACGGAGCACAACCCATTTCCTTGCTGGTCAAAGTCGAGATATTACCCTGGGTCCGCATCGAACCGGCAAACACGAATCCTCTGCTTACCATCGCCGAATCGCCGTTTTTAACGGAAGGCAATTTGTCAGCCCGCACCCCAGTCAAAATCTTACTGGCTTCCAACGCACCCTGGCGCCTTTTACTACGGCTCGGCAGTAAAACACCCTTTAAAGCCCCTCCGTTCCCGTTCCAGATCGGGATCGGTAAAACCCTAAAAACAGAAGATTTTAAAGAAAGGATGCTGCCCAACGACGATTATCGGCCCGTAGCTTTTGGTGCACCCACAGTGGTTGGCGATGGTTCGACCCCTGCCAATTACTGGACCGAGCTATACTGCACCGTTTCGATCGCCAACTGGCACCATTACCCAACCGGCGACTATGACATCAGCATGTTTTTTGCGGCCGAAACGGTCGTCCCTTAACCAAGCTATATAAAGGTTACACTCCGGTAAAGGCGCGTTACACCGGTTTGTAATAAAAAAAGAACTAGTGAGGTTGGAAAAGATGAAAAAATTAAATCTGATCCTAGGCACCGTGGTCCTCCTTACGCTTGCACTAGCTACGATCGCCACCGGTTACCCGGGTGAACTAAGTCCCGAATTCCCTGTGGATGATTACAACAACGCCATCGATTTCTGGGACAGGTTGGGATATACTACTGGGAATGCCTTCGATGACGGTAAAGTTACTTGGAACAAAACGGGCGACAGGTATGTCAATATTGACTGGTTCAACCGGACCGATTACGTTTTTGATGACAAGCATGCGGATGGACAATCGGTGGAGATGACCCTTACGGCCCGGGCTTTCATCCCCTGCTACCTTGAGATGAAGGTCACCGGGAACCAGGGCCAGACCGGCCTAAAAAGCTATGGGCCGGGCATTAGCACCAATGCATCTTCTTCCGGTTATCTCTTAGTCTTTGACAACGAGATTGGCGGCTTCGTCGACGAAAAATGGCATATGCTTGGGCATAACCCGCACACCGAGTTTGATTTTGAAGACGAGGTCTTCATTCAAGGCTGTGACGTCTTTAAAGTGGAAGTATACGCCAACGATGATTACAAGTATGAAGTGGAAGCCGGACCCTTAACTTCCGAAAAGGGTTCTCTACCGCTCCATATGCGCAGTGGCTATAGTATGCAGCGTTTTGGCGGCACTTTTGTCTTCGACGAAGATGGCAAGATCTTTGAGGTTGCCCAACAAGATGCTTGCGAGGAGTTAACGGTCTATCACCAGTTTAGAGTCCCATATAGCCGTAATATTGCGCAAGGTAGCTACGATGGGAAAGTAGTGTTCCGCGCGTATACCCTCTAAACGCTTCTTTCGTTCTCAGCTTTACGGGCTGGTGGACGCGCCCCACCAGCCTCTCTTTAATTTAAACCATTAATATTTGCGGGGAGGAACAGACAATGATCAGACCAGCACAGCGCCAAGTTTTTATCTTCCTAACAGTTCTTTTCCTATGTAATTTGCTTTTCGCACCTTCCGCCCTGGGTGTTGCCCGCGTCGAGCCCAGTAAGTTTCTCTTTACTTTACAGCCCGGCGCACGGGTCACCGACGCCATTAAGGTCACCAACACCCAGGAGACGGAGGTGGAGTTTACTGCCGTCATTTACGACTGGAGCATAGACTCCGAGGGCCGCCTCATCACCTTCCGCGCCGGCGAACGGGCTGATACCTTGGACGGCTTGATTAAATTCAACCCTCGCCGGTTTAAACTAGCACCCGGCCAGAGTCAATATGTCCGCTTCACCTTAACCGCACCGAAAAGCGGAGACTGGTCGGAAAGAAGGGGAATCATCTTTTTTGAAGAGAGCCGCCCGGCACCGGACACGGTGGGTTCAATGATGGTTTTTCAGGTTGGTACCACGGTTTATCTCGCTTTTACGGAAACCGTCTATTCCTTCCGCTTATTGGGGGTAAAGGTCGAACCGACGCCGCAAGGTCAACCGACGGCTCTGCTTGGCTTGGCCAATGAAGGGCAGGCCCATATCCGTTATCAGGTCGCCTACCAGATCACCGGGGAAGACGGGACACCATACGCCGAAAATACCACGGGAGAACAACTGATCCTCCCGGACAGCAGAACCCTGCTGACGCTGCCCATCTCTGTCGAACTACCCGCCGGTAATTATCGGTTGTCACTAAAGCTTAGTTTTACGGGGACAACAGAAACAATCTCTTCCGAGGTTCCCTTTACCATACCCTGAGTTGTCTTCACCATGAGCCGGAAGATAGGGGGAATAAAAAAATGCGGATAAAAAGCAAGAATGGGGTTTACGTCAATTCACTTCACGCCATCGTTCTCTGCTGCTTACTTTCTTTTTTTACTGGGGCACCCGCTTCCGCCCAGGAGCCCGATGCCTTGGAAACAAGTGTTGTCCTTTTATCAATTAAAACTGAAGAGACCACTATCTTCCAGGATCCCTTCTTTGACCTCCTCGAGGTGGAAAATGAGCTCTTGGTCCCGGTTAATCGTTTGGCAACCCATCTTAATCTGGAAACTTCCTACTTCCGAAGGGAAGAGAAGGTGGTGTTGGTAAGTAAAGCCAACGACAAGCGGGCCGAGATTTTTCTGGAAGAAAAGATTTACCGGATCGATGGCCGATCCTTCCTAAACAGTCCGCCGCCGATCCTCTTCAATAGCGATATTTTTGTCGGGATCCCCTTTTTAGAATCTTTGCTCGAAGCTGAGATAAATTGGGACTTCACTTACCAGGCCTTAACGATCAACGTGGGCGCGGCCTTACTGAAAGAAAACACCGGCCCAAGCCAGCCCGAAGAACAAGCGCCAAAGCCGAATAAAACGCCGCCCCAAGAGGGTCCGCCCTTTGCGCTCAGTGCCGTCCGTTACCAACTGGGTGCCGAACACCGAAAGGAAGCGGACGATCACGAGACGTTAACAGGCTTCTTTAAGATCCGTACCGACGGATATGCCGGGGAGTGGGCGCTTTCCGCCGCCGGGGGTGGCGATTACGATTTTGATAATCATACCCTCACCCCTGAGCTGACGCTGCTCCGCGGTAAATACCAGAAAGATAACGAGCTGATCATCATCGGTAATACCACCATTGACTTGGAAAAAACCACTACGGAACAGGATCTCTGGGGAGTTTTATACATGACCCCCGATGACCAGTCCCGTAGTGAATTAGTTGCTTTTACTGACGTCTCCGGTACCGCCACCGCCGGCGATCAGGTGCTACTTTATGTGAATGACCGTTTATGGGAAACCCAAGCGCTTGCTGCCGATGGGGACTACATTTTCCGTGATGTCCCCCTCCGCATTAACCGGGTCAACCAAATCCGGATCGTGACGCATAAAGAAAACGGTGAAACCTCCGAATCAATCCAAAAGGTCGCCGCCTCGCCCCGGATTATGAAACAAGATGGCAATGATCTCCTGGTCACCGTCGGCCTCTACAAACCAACCGATATCGAGGAGTGGGAGGGTGCCCTGGTCAGTTACCGTCAACGGAAAGCCGTCACGGAGAACCTCACCTTTGAACAGGAGACGACAGTCTCCTCTCCCTTTGTCACCTTACCCAACTTGGGTTATATCGGCGCTGATACAGGAGTGGCTTTCCGGATCAACAACAACCTCATCTGTACTCTGGATTGGATGGTCGGAGGCGAAATCCAGACGGATGTGCGTTCCGGTTTTGAAGCTTCTTTATTGTATTGCCTGGAAAAAGGCCATTTTGAAGGGATTATTCTCTATATACCAACCGCCGTCTCCCAAGGGGTCAAAACCCAACCCGGCCAAGGGGGAAAGATCCTTTCCGAGTATGAGCTTAAAGAAGATCTGCTGCTGGCCACCGAAGGTTATCTTTTAGAATCAACACCAAGCTCCCGTCCCTGGTCGTTGGATGGAGCCAACCTTACGCTGACCAAGCGCTTTGGGAGCTACGGCCAGAACAGCCTCGCCGGGGGGATCGGGAAAGAATGGAAAACCGAAGAAGGAAGGGAAGGCCTTTTCGAATCAGAAGAAACCAGCATCAACTTAAAACACATTCAACGGGAAAGAACCATCGGTACCAAGACCGACATAGCATTTGTCAACGCTGATTTCTTCCTCAACCAAGAAGGCCCCTTTAACTTGCAGCAACTTTATTTCCTGACTGATCTGACCTTTGCGGTCACCCGTAACTTCCTTTTTGGTGTGGCTTTGGATACAACCAACACCTGGAAAGAACAGAGTTATGCCGGTCTGAACTTAACTGGGGAGGCTAATACCAAATGGAATGTGACGGACAATACTCTCCTCATGAATAGTCTTCTCGTGAAAGGGAACAAAGCGTCCGCGCCGGAATCCACTTTCCAGGTCAATGAGCTTGCAACCGGTCTTTCCCTTTACCATTTTCTCTCCCACGAGCTAACTTTGTTTGCGGATCTACAATGGATCAAGGAATCACCCTTCTACACCGCAGCCGAAAACTACCAATATACCACCGCAAACCTGGGTTTAAATTATTTTACTTACGACGGTAAATGGAACATCAGCGGCAACCTGGGGTACCGTTCGCCGCTGAGCACCCGGAAGCAGCCCCAATGGTCCTATGGTTTGAGTCTGCAAAGATGCCTGCCATCGTATTACCTGGTCAAATTAGAACTGCAACGGCTTTATGACGCTTTGTGGGATGAAGTTCCTGAGTATGTGATCCGGATCTCCCTCAGCCGCGCCCTGGGGTTTGCTGATGGCAAGTGGAGGCCGTTCCGTTATACGGATGAAGATAACATGGCCAGTATTAGCGGGGTAGTTTACTTAGACACCAACGCCAACGGCCGCTTTGACGAAGGGGATAAACCCCTCTCCGGAATCAGAATTCGCGTTGACGGCAGCACCACCGCCAGTAATGAAAAGGGGGAATACCTCTTCGCCAACTTAGACCCGGGGATTTACCGGGTGGAGTTTCATCTTCCCTCTTTACCCGCAAATTATACGCCGGTTACTGGACCACAGTTAATCCGCCTGCGGGAACAGGAAAACTTCTTTATCGATTTTGCGGTGACCGCCAACGGCTCAGTCAGCGGCAAAGTCTTTATCGACCGCAATGCCAATGGCCTGCCCGATGAGGGCGAAAAAACCCTCTCCTGGGTGGGAGTTGTTCTCGACGAGGGTGAACAAAAAGTCTTCACCGCCGAAGACGGCCGCTTCTATTTCGAAGGAATCCCCTTGGGCACCCATACCCTAACCCTTGACCGGGAGAGTTTACCGGATGGTCTGCACCCGCTCGGCCATGAAGTCAAGACTTTCACCATAACCGAAGAGGCCTTGGATGTCAGCGGCCTACATTTTCCTTTAGGTACCGCCGATTGACGCACAAAACGCAAAAATCATTACTTTAGCCGTTACAGGAAAAGGCAGTGGTTGCCTAGCCAACCACTGCCTTTTTGTCCTGTACTTTGTTTCCATACCGCTTCGCCTGTTTAAAAATGGAGACCCAAGCCGAGGTTTAAGGAGAAGCGGTCTTCCTGCCAACAGTAATTCCCATAGACGAGCAGATCGGCGATGCCAATCCCAATTCCCGCAGCGGTCAAGACCTGGTCAAAATCCAAGCGGGAGGTCAGATTATCGGTCACGCCAAAATCAAAGTAGGCGACCACCTCCGGCACCACCCCGAACTCACGCCACTGGAGAAAACCGAACCGGACTTCCAGGTTATTCACGGCCTTCACATAACCATCAAACCGACCGGCGTCCACCCCCCGGAGACTCCCACCCAGTCCCGGAGCAAAACCGGGGTATTTACTGAAGCCCCCTAGCGTCGTCCGGGCCCGAACCGGGATATAATCCCCACCCAGGTGGTCATAGACAAAACGCTCGGCCAGATAGATACAGAGCTTGTCCCCGACGCTTAAAGGATAGAACCAGAGCATTGTCCCATTTAAACGGTGATAATCGGCACCCGTCGCTGCGTTGAACAGGCCGCGCGGGGCAAATTCGCCCGTTAGTTCGGCATAAAACCCTTCCTTCAGCCACTGCTCCCGGCCCCCATCGACCCCGTTATAAAGGAGCCCGGTAAGGATGGCGTTTTGGACTCCGCCCGCACGGTCGGGTAAGGATGTAGCATAAAGCAGCGCATCCGGCGTCCAGTCGCGCAGATGATGGTCGTAGCGGCCGTAGTAGACCAAGACCGCTTCGCAAAGATTCCGGAGGCGGCGGGGATCATAAGCCAAGCCCTGTTTCAACCCCAGGCTCCAGGTGAGATTGGCGTTTTCGTATAAAGCGCGGTTCTTACCATTCTGCGGCGGCCGATACGGCGACCCATCGGGTAGACGGTAAAAACCAAAGGTCTCAAGGCCACCGCCGACACTAAGAAAGTAGGCCGTATCAACACCGGGAAACAACGGGTAGCCCAGACGGCTCCAGATTAGATCAATCCCCCAGATCCGGAGTTCATGCTCAAATTGCCAGGAAACCGTTTCGCCCAACGCGGTAACAGGCAACGCCGATCCCAGGATAAATAACACACAGAGCGCGAAAATCCACCCGATTTTTTGTTTTCGCATCGCCTTTCCTCCTCTTCTCCACCCGGTTTATCTATAACCTATTTTTTCCTTAAATGGTATCCGTTATGCCGGTCTTTGTTATTAACTTCACCCTGGTTAAAAAATATCCTTCCGGTCGAGAATATTAATATCCAAAACAAAGGAGAACCCGCCTTGCCCACAACCCTAACCCAACACCTAACGATCAATGGCCACCACATCCCGGTAAAAAACCTGGACAAACCCTTTTGGCCGCAGGACGGCTACACCAAGGGGGATGTCATGGCCTATTATATAAAGGTCTGGCCTTATCTTGCCCCCCACCTTAAAGACCGTCCCCTCTCCCTGGTCCGCTACCCGGAAGGAATCAACGGCGATTTTTTTTACCAAAAAAACTTTCCGGAGGCCCCGCCCTGGGTCAAAACAATCCCGATCCGCGCCCAAAAACGGGTGACCCACTATGTTATGGCTAATAACCTAGAGACGCTGATCTGGGCTGTCAACCTGGGATGTATTGAGATTCACCCCTGGCTTTCGCCCCAGGAGCACCTGGATTATCCGACTTATGTGATCTTTGATCTCGATCCGATGGCCCCCGCCACCTTCCGGGAAGCCGTCCAGGTAGCCCAAGCCCTCAAAACCCTCACCGACCACCTGGGGCTGGTGCTCTTCCCTAAAATCTCCGGGGCGACCGGACTCCACCTTTATCTTCCGATCAAACCGGTCTATAGTTACCAGGAAACGGCCACCTTTGTGCAACGGCTGGGTGAAGCGGTGATCCAGGTCCTTCCTGAACTGGCCACCAACGAGCGGAAGGTCTCGGCCCGCGGGGGCAAAGTCTACATCGATCACCTGCAAAACCTGAAGGGAAAGACCATTGCTTCCGTCTACAGCCTTCGACCTTTGGCTGGTGCTCCTGTCTCCATGCCGGTCACCTGGGAAGAGCTCCCCACCGTCCAACCGGACCTTTTCACCATCACCACCGCCCCCACCCGCCTGGCAACCACCGGCGACTTGTTCGCCCCCCTCCTCACCCTCCAACAGGAACTGCCGTTAAAATTTATCATATAATTCCAGCTATTAAGGGTGTTTTCGTAACACTTCCAAATTAGCTATTATTCTTTTCAGTTTCATTGCCGATTAGTTGAATAAACGATTACATAAGGAAAGGAGACATCACAATGGCTAGGTCTCTTCGTTATAGTATCGTCGTCGCGTTCACTCTTATTTTTATCATCTGCTGTACTGCTGGTTCCGCTTGGGGGTTTACGTACGATAATCCGGCTGAAGCCGCTTTCTCCAATACCCGTTTTGAACTAGTTCTTCCTTATATCTCCTTTGGGGGGCATAATAACCTTTTTACAGTTAATGATCTCGATCTTGATCTGGAACAACCCGGCGTCAAAGCAGACATCCTCGCCCGGCTTGACGAAAATGACTTTAACACCAATTTTGCCACTGAGCTCAAAGCAGGTTTAACCATTGGCCGTTTCGCCCTGCAGGTTAGACCGTTTGCAAGCGGATCGGCACAGATGGACTACGGACTCCCCAAGCTGATACTCCTGGAGACCGATAGAACCAACGCTGATCACAATCTGGTCGGTTCGAAGCTTAATGCGCTCACTGGAACCTCCCTTGATCTTACCTACGGCCACCCGTTTACGTTATCCAGCAACTCCCATCTGGGCGTCGGGGTTACCCTGCGTTATGTTCGGGGTTATAGTTTAGTCAAGGCGGAGGTCACCAGAGGAACAGTCGTCTTCAACAAAGAGGATTTGGAAAAAACCGAGCTGGATGTGGAGTACCGTTCTCTGCATACTGAATTCCCGGATAAAGATCCCACCAGTGCAAGCCAACTGATCCAGTCCTTATTCCAGAATCCATCCGGAACCGGTTTTTTAGCCGATTTAGGTGTGGTTTACGACCACGATCGGTTTCGCGCCGGTCTCGCCCTGAAAAACATCGGCGTCATCAAATGGAACAATCTCCGTGAAGACTCTTATCGCTGTTTTGGCGAAATCACCGAGGATGGTTTCGACATCGACTTCGAAGAGCAGAACAAAGAGACCCGCATTCCAAATTACTCCTTATCCTTACCCCTGGTCCTCCAGGCGCAGGGCTCTTACCGTCTGCTGGGCAACCTCTATTGGCACTTGGGGTTGGAAAAGGGCTTTGCCGATGGTTGGGGCATCTCCAGTAAGCCTTGCTACCAAACGGGATTGGAATGGCGTCCCCGTCATCTCCTGCGTTTAGCGGGCAACCTCTCTTACCAGGATGGAGCCCTTGGCTATGACGGCCTTGTCGAACTCCATCTCTTTTGCTTCTGGCTCAATCTCCATCTCGGATGGGTTGGGGAAGGAGACGGGGTCTACGCTGCCGCAATGACTGCGCTCCATTTTTAAACAACCGTATAGTAACGTAGCCGCATTAAACCAACATTAAAGTAAAGCAAAAGACTCCCCGCTCTGTGGGGAGTCTTTTCTGTGGCAAACGAGCCTTTTATCTCTAATATCTTACTTTGCGTTTATAACTTAACTTTAGGAAAGATCCTTATCTCCTTCGCAAATACTCCGGAAATACCAGCAACTGCTCACTTCATCACCTTTAACCGCCTACGCCGCCATTTGTTTTTCATCCTTTCCGACCAGCCCTTCCCCGGATAGTTATGGGTCCACGCCCAGTAGCGGACACCACGGGCAAAGGGTCCGTGGCCGGTAAACAGGTAGGCGACGGCGATACTACTGACGGCGGCCACAGCAAAGAAGAGATTATACCCTAAATAATTGAAGAAGATTAATCCGGCATGGATCCAGGCCAGCCACTGGGCTTTGATCGGAAACAGCCCCCAAAATAAGAGCTCCCGGTCGGGGTAAAGTTTAGCCCACGCCCAGGTAAGACCGGTCAGGGGCAGCCATAAACCGGTGAGGTAGATATTCACGCCAAAAAACCAAGAAACTAGGGAAAAGGCCAAACTGGTGACCCCCGTCACCAGGCCCAAGATAAGACCGTAGGTCTGTCCACCCCAACTTCGCTCTAGACTACCGCCTATAAACCATAACCAGAGGAGGGCGAAAAGATCACCAAGGCTCCGGTTGACTATGGGATAGGTCAACAAGGTCCAAGGCCGCCACAACCAACGTAAAGTCGGAAAATAAAACAAGGAGAAGAGGTTAATCCGCAGCAAAGACAATAGATGATGGGCGATAAAAAGAGTCAGACTCAGGACAATAAGCCCTTTGGTAATCGGAATATATTCACGATGAAGAAAACGTCGGAAATCCCTTGCATACTGGTTCATTTTTGCTCAAACAACCCCCGTCCACAGTTTTCACATAACATCACACCGGAGCCGCCCTTTTTAACCTTTTCCAAAACAGCAGGAGGAATGATCATGTGGCAAAAGCCACACGTTTTTTCCTTGATCGGCACCACGACGACCCCCTTTAATACTTTGACGGAACGTTGGTAAAACCCTTTTAAATTCTCCGGTAAAGCCCGGTCCAGGTCCTCCACTTCTTTTTGTAACTCCGTACAGCGTTCCTGGAGGGCATGAACCCGCTGGGTAACGTCCCCAGTGGCAGCCGTCAGCTTGGCTTCGAGCGCCTCGACTTGCTTTTGCGCCGCGGTTAACTCCTGTTCTTTGGTTTCCAATAGATAGAGCTGGTTAAGGATCTTCTCCTCCCGCTCCGTTTTGGCCGTTTGGTACTCGGCAATCCTTCTTTGCAGTTGTTCCAGTTCTTTCGGGGCCGAAATTTTCCCACTGTATAAGGTGGTTTCTAGGTCATGAAGTTGCGCTTCGTAATCCCGGCATTCGCCTTCCAACCGCCGGTTCTCCTTTTTCAAGCGGTTACATTCGGCCTTGAGCCGTTCGGCCGCCTGATGCGCCGTCTGTACCTGGTTCTTCAGATCGGCAAGCACCTTTTGCCCCTGCCAAGCGGCAAGTTCACCCTCACAAGCCGTCAGGCGGCGTCGCGCTTCCTGATAGCGATATAATAAGGATAAATCCGGATTTTTGTCCATCATCATCTAACTACGGATTGCGCCAAGGAGATCTTTGTAGGTGTCGATATCCATCCCGATCTCGGACCGGCGGGCCACAATATCGGAGCCCTTCTCCTTTGCACACTTGACACACCTTTTGGTTTCCGGTAAAGCTTCCAGCCGTTCCGCTGAAATAACTTTACCACATAGCTCGCACTTTTTAGCCATTTCGAAACCCTCCTTCGTAGTCCTGGTCAGTCGTGACGGTAGGCGACAAGCTCCTGTTCTTTATAGTGACTAATATATTGAGTAGGGTTTTATGCGGTGTTCACTAAGATAGATCCGTGCTTTAAACTCGGGAGTCAAAGACGGGTCTTGTTCTAGATAATCCTTAATTCGGTTCAAGCCAACCGCCTCAATGGTGTGGTGTCCCACTTCCACTATGGTCACGCCGCTTTGTTCGGCGTCGAGAAAATCATGGTAACCTAAATCGGAGGTGATCAGGACCTCCGCTCCTTTCCCCTTTGCCTGGTGCAGGTATTTACCACCGCTGCCGCCAATCACCGCAATCCTTTGCACCGTCTCCCGCGGAAAACCGCCCCAGCGCAAAGTTTCGCCGTTAAATAAGGCTTTGACCTCTGCTAAAAAACTGGAAAAAGGTTTCGGTGCCGGTAAAACTCCGACCCGGCCCAGTCCGGCACGGCCACCCTTCTGGACAACCGGGTAAAGATCGTAAGCCACCTCCTCATAAGGATGGGCGGACAGCATTGCTTTGATGATCCGCTCCCGCTTCCAGACCGGAATAATCGTCTCCAACCGCACCTCCGGGACCGACGAAACAGTGCCAACGTCACCCAAAAAGGGATTGGCTCCGCTTTGCGGTAAGAAGGTCCCCACCCCCGGCGTCCGGAAAGTGCAGTGGCTATAATTACCGATCCAACCGGCACCCGCCGCCGTGATGGCCGCAAAGACCGGTTCGGCGTGGTCTTCAGGGACAAAAACCACCAGTTTAAGGTATTCTCCAGCCCCCTCTTCCACCGGTTCGACCTGGGTAAGCTGTAAAAGTTCGGCCAGGTATTGATTTAATCCGTCGGCGGCCCGGTCATAATTGGTGTGCATGGCGTAGACAACAAAACCCCCAGCAATAATCTCCTCCCAAAGCGCACCACCGGGCCGGTCAAACTGGAGGTTATTAAGGGGTTTAAAGATCAGGGGATGATGGGTGATAATCAGATTGGTCTGTTTCTGCCGGGCTTCGGCTAAAACCGCCGGAGATAAATCCAAAGCCAACAAAAGGCCGGTGACTTCACGGTCAAAGCGGCCCACCTGTAAACCAACGTTATCCCAGGATTCGGCCAACGCCAAAGGCGCTAGTTCTTCTAAGATTGATGTAATCTGCCGCACAGTCGGCATTTATGCTTCACCTTCTGTCTACGTGCCAAATAGTTAGCTTTTTATAATAATAATATAAACCAAGGACTGTACATAATAACTTTTATTTTACTATTTTCGAGGTTGTCACCGCATTTCCTGCCTGCCGTGCAATCTTTTCGCTGGTTTTACCTTATATTACCACATAAACGGCACTTTACGACCGACAAAGCCGCATTATAACAAAAAAAAGTGGTGATCCGCCACTTTTATCCAATAATCTTTTTCGGTTGGTGGGCCCACCTGGATTCTAACCAGGGACCGATCGGTTATGAGCCGACTGCTCCACCGCTGAGCTATGGGCCCAAATAATTATGGCTCCCCGAGTTGGATTCGAACCAACAACCGC
>JAAZDX010000275.1 GCA_012512605.1 Bacillota bacterium | reverse complement strand
GTTCGGTGATTAATCTCCTTCACGCCAGTATGGGTAAAGATGAAGAACATATTGTCGAGCGGGTCATCGAATACCGGAACGGTTTAATCGTGGGCAGAGCGATCAAGAGTTTATACGAAGGGGAGAATATCGGCACGGTCTTGATTCGCACCAACGAACGCTTTTTTAGCGCGATCTACGAAGAGATCGATCTAGGCACCGGTGCTGATCTTTTCATCATCGATCAAAACGGCGTAATCGTTTCGAGTCGAACTAATACCATCCCTTTTAAAAAACCCTATTCGGAGCAGGCGCTAATTAACGGCCTTCTTGAGCAGGATAAAACGGGGAATAAAGTATTTACCATCGATATAAATGATCATCCGCACTTGGTGACCTTTGCAAACCTAGAAAGCGCTGATTGGTACGTCGTCGCCACGATTCCCTATGCCTATCTAAACTATGAGGCGGGTCTCATTCAGAAAAAAATTATTCTTTTAGGATTAGGCTGCTTTTGTTTGGCCGTTTTTTTATCAATCTTTTTTACGAAGAGTATTGTCTCGCCATTGCATGATTTAATTAAGGCGATGAACCAGGTTAAACAGGGTAATCTCTGCTTCAATGTTCCGGATAACAGTAAAGATGAGATTGCGGTTGTAACCCACCACTTCAATGCGATGGTTAAAGAGATTAAACATTTAATGAAAGATATTAAGCAGAAAGAAAGCCAAAAGCGGAAAGCGGAACTGATGGCCCTCCAGGCGCAGATTAACCCGCATTTTCTCTCTAATCTGCTCAATACCGCACGGTTACTGGCTGATGCGCAAAATGCCGGGAACGTGGCGTCTTTGCTAGGTTCGGTGATTAATCTCCTTCACGCCAGTATGGGTAAAGATGAAGAATTAATTACCGTGAGCAAAGAGCTAGATTACCTGCGTAATTACTTGAACATCCAGGAATATCGGTATTATCAAAAATTTCAGGTTACTTTTGCCCTGGAAGAGGAGATTCTCGATTGTAAGATCCCGAAGTTTCTACTCCAGCCGATCCTGGAAAACGCGATTATTCATGGGATTGGGCCGAAAAGAGGACAAGGACAGATTGAAATCAAAGGTTATCTGTATGAAGACAAGCTCAATTTTTCCATTACTGATGATGGGGTTGGTATGTCGGAAGAGACGATCGATAAAATACTTGAGTCAAAAAACGCTTCGTCGGACCGTTTTTCCGGGATCGGGATTAAGAATGTGCAAGAACGCATCAAACTTTTTTTTGGTGATAAATATGGTTTATGTTTGGAGAGTCGTCCTCACCATTTTACGACAGTGGAGATGAGTTTGCCGATTATCAAATAAGGAGAATGAGCGATGCTGAAGGCGATCATCGTCGATGATGACGTGTTTTTTCATAACAATTTAAAACAGCTAATTTCCTGGGAGGAAGAAGGGTTTACCATCTGTGGGACGGCCACTAATGGGGCTGAAGCTTTGGATTTAATTTCGGCATTCTTGCCGGACCTCATGATCACTGATATGAGTATGCCTGGAATTGATGGTGTCGCTTTAATCCAAAAAGCCCTTGCGGTCCACCCGCGGCTTAAAGTAATCGCCTTAAGCGCGTACAAGGATTTTCACTACGTGAGAGAAAGTTTAAAGACGGGTGCGATTGATTATTTGTTAAAACACACTCTAACTCCGGAGTCTTTACGAACCGTCCTTTGTTCGGTAAAATGCTCGATTGATCAAGAAAAGCGGATTGAGAAGGAGCAGAACCAGATTGAGGAACAGATCAATCTGGGACGTTCCGTATTACAGCAGAATTTTATGAAAAAGATAATTTTTACCGATCATCCGAGCCGGGCCGAGATCATTACCGAAATAAATAGGCTCGGTCTAAATTTGGGGACGAAGAATCTGGTAGTGGCGGTGGGGGCGATTGATGATTTCAACTTGTTGGAAGAGCGTTTTTCGACGGCCGAGTTAAGCGAATTAATCCAGTCTTTACTCAATATTTGCCTGGAAATCATTAAAGATGTGGGCCAAACCGTAATCGCTCCACTGGATGAAGAAAAGTTTGTCCTGATTTTTACTTTCGACGATCTTTGTAGCAACCAGAAGATCTATAATCAGGCCCTTACGGTTTTAAACCGGATTAGGGCAACCCTCAAGCGGTATTTAAATATAACGGTTAGTTTTGGGGTCAGCGAGGTTTGCCGCTGTATTTCGCAGGTGAATCTCTTTTATCAACAGGCGGAACAGATGTTGAAGAAAAGATTTTATCACGGAAAAGACCGGGTGTTTTATGACCGGGTGGTCGACCCTATGCCCAATCAACTTCCCCTTTTGAAAGTTGAAGAGGAGAAACGCCTGTTGGAACTGGTAAAAACACAGAATCGGGAGGAATTAAACCAAGCCCTCAATACTATTTTCACGCGGATTCAGCATTACCAACCAAAGATCAGCGATAGTAAGATGGTCTTTGTTAACCTGGTAAGCATCGTTAATCGTCTGATCCGCGAATATGAACTTCCCGGTGAAATGATTTACCCGGAGAAAGATAATCCGTTTGTGAAATTAGAGCGTTTTACTACGTTCCAAGAAGTTAAAGACTGGATTATCGCCCTCTACAGTAAACTGCTTGATACGATGGAACTGTATTATTTGGAAGATCATTTAACAGATGTGACGCGAACAGCCGCCCGTTTTATCCAGCGGAATTACCAAAAGCCGATTGGGCTGCGGCACATTGCGGAGGCTGTCGGCGTCAATTGTTCTTATATAAGTAGGAAATTTAAACAGGAGTGTGGGCAAGGGGTCGTGGAGTATCTTAATAATTTCCGGATTAAAAAGGCCAAAATCCTTATTGAAAACGGGGGGCGGATTATCAAAGAAGTGGCGGAAGAGGTCGGGTTCAGTAATTATAATTATTTCTTTAAGGTTTTTAAGGATTACTTAGGAATGACCCCATTAACCTACGAAAAGTATTACCGTGACGAAAAGAGGGATGGTTCCCAAGGGCGGGCACCAGTTTAAAGAGGGGATTCAAGAAAAGCAAGCGGAGCGACAAAAAGGACTGGCCCCCGATTCCGAGATGGGATCGATTTAAAGCTTGTAATCAAGGAGGATGAACAGATTGAAGGCGAAATGTATTATTGAGAAAGATTATTCCATTGGTGATGTTGACCCACGTCTCTTTGGCTCGTTCATAGAGCATCTGGGCCGGGCGGTTTATACCGGAATCTATGAGCCCGGCCATCCGACCGCCGACGCGCAAGGTTTCCGCCGTGATGTCTTGGACCTGGTAAAGCAGTTGCAAGTAGAGCTTGTGCGCTACCCCGGCGGGAATTTTGTCTCTGGCTACCAGTGGACGGATGGAATTGGGCCGGTGGACAAGCGGCCGAAACGTCTAGATTTAGCCTGGAAGTCAATCGAAACCAATGAAATTGGGATTGATGAGTTTGTTGATTGGTGCCGTTTGGCCGGGACAAAAGTAATGGCTGCGGTGAACTTAGGGACAGGAACGCCCGCCGAAGCAGCCAACCTGGTGGAGTATTGCAATCATCCGGGGGGAACCGCCTGGAGTGATTGGCGTCGGCAAAACGGCCACGCCGAACCCCACGGGATTAAACTTTGGTGCCTTGGGAATGAGATGGATGGACCCTGGCAGATCTGCCACCTGTCCGCGGAGGATTACGGGAAAAAAGCATTAGAGGCGGCAAAGATGATGCGGTGGGTCGATCCGGGAATTGAATTGGTGGCTTGTGGAAGCTCAAACAGTAGTATGCCGACCTTCCCCGAATGGGACCGGATTGTTCTGGAGTATCTTTACGAACAAGTTGATTATATTTCGCTCCACAATTACTACGGCCGTAGCGATGTGGAAACCCTCGGCGATTTCCTGGCTTCATTTCATGACATGGACCAGTTTATCCGGACCGTGGCCGCAACAGCCGATTATGTGAAAGCAAAAAAACGCAGCCACAAGCGGTTGTTTTTATCCTTTGATGAATGGAACGTCTGGGCCGACCGTTTTGCGACCTATGAGACCTGGGATTTTGCTAAACCACGCTTAGAACAGATCTATAATCTGCAGGATGCCCTGGTTTTTGGTGGCCTCCTTTGTACACTCCTGAATAATGTGGATCGGGTGAAAATAGCTTGCCTTGCCCAGTTGGTGAATGCCATTGCACCGCTCTTAACTGAACCCGGTGGGGGAGTAATTAAACAGGCTATTTTCTACCCGTTCCAACAGGTCTCGGCTCTGGGGCGGGGCGTCGTGCTTCGACCTTTAATTTCATCCCCCCGGTATGAGTCGGTCTACGGGGATGTTCCTGTGCTCCAGCTTTCAGCGGTTTATCGGGAGGAAGAAGAGGAAGTGGCGGTCTTTGTTCTCAACTGCGCCCAGGAAGAAGCGGTGGAGCTAAGTTTAGATTTTCGGTCATTTACTGTGGTTAATCCCCTGGAGCATATGGTGTTAACCGGTCCCGATCTAAAAGCGGTCAATAGTTTTGCTGAACCGCATAAGGTCGTACCACGACCTTTGACGCTTCCACAAGGCGATAATAGATTAATGACGGTCGAATTACCCAGCCTTTCCTGGAATGTTTTGCGCTTCAAGACCAAAAAGTAATCTGGAGCGGGCAACAATAAAAAAATTAACCGCTGTTAGCAGGAATTCCCTTTTGAAGCTACGAACCTAATAAGAGAATTGTGACCAGTGTTGCCAGCAGCGACTCTGGGATATGCGGGGAGTTATTTACCGGAAATATTGATGGAGGCGATATGGAATGCGACTTTTGACAACGATACTCCTTGCCGTAATATTGGTCGTAGCAATGGCCACGATTGCCCACGGCGCATGGGAGAATACGGTTTGGTTAGGAATCGATATAAATCAGAGCGGGCGGGAAATGGGGTACCGACACGAGGATGATGTGGCGACGAAGATTGTTTCCGGTCAAGTCCACGGTGAGTTCCGGTCGGAGATCCAGATTGGAAGTACGCTCGTGGACTTTGGGAACAATACCGGTTTGTATGCTGCCGTTGGGGCCAGCCTCAATAGCCGTTTTGATTTTCTCTTTGGGGCCGGTTTTAACTACACCCACCATTATTCGCCGTTTTTATTAAGTGGTGGTGTTAAATGTTTGGTCCCATCGAAGTTGGTTGTTTATGAAATTGAAGCTTTTTATCAGATCCTACCACCGCTCTTGATCCATCTGGGTTATAGTAGCGAGGCTAATTCGCTCTTTCTTGGTATGGGGTTGGCCTACAACTAAGCAGTGATGGTGGTTTTTACCTCAACTGGCAATGGTTAAGGGGTTAATCATCTACCCATTATTATGTTATCATCATGATAAGTCTGGTAACGGCTTTTGCATCGCTTTACAATGTTGTTATTAAAAGTTTTGGCTGGGAGCAATCTGACGTTGCACCTGAAAACTCGGCTTCCAGGTGATTTAGCAAAAAGCGTGGTAATAATGGGAGGTGAAGAAGATGAACTTCTTATCTTTAATTAACCCCGAGCAAAAGCGATGGGTCGCTTTATTTACCTTATTATGCTGGGTGGTACCCTTTCTCGGCGTAATGAGTTTTTTGATATTTGCCCCGCTGCCGGTGGCGAACCAACCAAACAACAAGGGGGTAACAGCGCCGGAACAAGTGGTGGATAAGACGGTGGCCGTTGACCGCGAAGCGGAACCGGGATTGACGGCGGAGACGGAGCGCCATCAGGTGGCAGCGACGCCACCACCGGCTCCCCAGGAACAACCAAAGACGGTGCCGACCACGGCGGAAACGTCAAATTCCAGTGCCGGCCGGCAAGCCGATGGGATCGATCTTAATCTTCTTGCCCGGGTGATTTACGCCGAGGCCCGGGGCGAACCCTTTGAAGGACAAGTTGCCGTCGGCGCGGTCCTGGTTAACCGGGTACGTAACCCCAAATTTCCCAATGATCTGTGGAGTGTTGTTTTTAAAAAAGGTGAATTTTGTACGGTCCGGGATGGGCAGGTTTGGTTGGAACCGGATGCCACAGCTTACCGCGCCGCCCGTATGGCGAAAGCCGGGTGGGACCCGACCAACGGGGCTTTGTATTTCTACAATCCAAGTAAAACCACGTCCGCTTGGATTTGGTCGCGAACTGTAACCACGCGGATTGGGCGGCATGTTTTTGCGGTTTAAAGCTTTGCGCGCCTCCTGCCTTTAAGGAGTAGCCCTCCCCAGTAAGCTGGGCACACGGCGCCATTAAAACTAAGATACAGCAAAAAGCCTAAAAACACAGATTGACGGTACCCCGGTGTTTGTGGTAATATAATTAGGTAAGCAAGCGAGAGTGGCGTAATTGGCAGACGCGCTAGACTTAGGATCTAGTGGGCAACCGTAGGGGTTCAAGTCCCCTCTCTCGCACCAAAAAACAACGGCGCAAGCCGTTTTCTTCTTTTACGTCAATATTTATGCAATTCCTTAACTTGACACAATACCATTGTGCAGTTAAAATTTAAACATGGTATGTATAATGGGGGAAAG
>JAAZDX010000274.1 GCA_012512605.1 Bacillota bacterium | reverse complement strand
ATCTGGTATTGCCAGGATTGCGGGGCGGAGACCGCGGCCCGGGAAGAACCAAAGGCCTGCAGCAAGTGCGGCCATTCCCGCCTGGAACAGGACCCGGATGTCCTTGATACCTGGTTTTCTTCGGCTTTATGGCCCTTCTCCACCATGGGCTGGCCGGAGGAGACGGCGGAACTGAAGCACTTTTATCCCACCGCCGTGCTGGTGACGGCACGGGATATCATCTTTTTCTGGGTCGCCCGCATGATCTTCATGGGTCTAGAGTTTATGGGGGAAAAACCCTTCCATGAAGTGTTGATCCACGGTTTGGTCCTTGATAAGTACGGGAAAAAGATGAGTAAGTCCCGGCCCGAGACGAACATTGATCCGCTGGACGTGATTGAGAAATACGGTGCCGATACCTTACGTTTTACCCTGGCAACCGGAACGACCCTCGGACAAGACCAGCGGTTCCAGATGGAGAAGATCGATGGGATTCGCAATTTTTCCAATAAGATCTGGAACGCCGCCCGTTTTGTCCTGATGAACTTGGAGGATTACCCGGCGGAGGAGGAAGAACTGGATCTTTCCGCCCTCTCCCTGGCGGACCGCTACATCCTCTCCCGTCTACAGCGGCTGACCGCAGCGGCCGAAACCATGTTTAAACGGTATGACTTGGGCGGCTTTGCCAATTTGCTTTATGATTTTATCTGGAGCGAATTCTGCGATTGGTATATTGAGATGGCCAAACCCGCTCTCCGGCTGGAAGGGGCAGCAAAGCGCACTACCCAGACGGTATTGGTTACCGTGCTGCGCCAGACGATGGCTTTACTCCATCCCTATATGCCCTTTATTACGGAGGAGATCTGGCAAGCCCTGCCCCACCGTGGACAGACCCTCATGCTGACTCCTTGGCCAACGGTGGATGAGAGGCTCCTTGACGAACAGGCGGAAGCGGAGATGGGCTTGATCATGAATCTGACCCGCGCGATCCGGAATATCCGCGCGGAAGT
Organism: Bacillota bacterium; assembly: GCA_012512605.1. Classification (GTDB taxonomy): domain Bacteria; phylum Bacillota; class UBA4882; order UBA10575; family UBA10575; genus Capillibacterium. Next base: position 1,611 of record JAAZDX010000274.1, on the reverse strand, counting down.
CGGCGTCGAACCGGGCCGGAAGGTAGAAGCGATCTTCCTAACGGCCGCATCTAAGCAGGCAATCTTAAATACGAACCGCTTGTATCTAGAGACTTTAGCGGGGCTTAGCAAGATGGAAGTGCAAGATAGTAACAGCACGAAACCGACCAAGGCGATGACCGCGGTGGTGGAAGGGGTGGAGATCTTTCTACCGCTCGCGGGGATGGTCGATCTCGATTTGGAGCTTAAACGGTTGCAGAAAGAGTTGTTAACTTTAGAAGAGGAAAGAAAACGGCTCATGGGAAAACTGGCGAATGAACAGTTTGTCACCAAAGCACCGCCCGCGGTGGTCGAAAAAGAGCGGAAGAGACTGGCTGCCCTTGAAATCGACTACCAAAAAGTCCAGGCGCGCTTGGCTGAACTCTCCAGGGAGGGTTAATCCGCGGAAACGAAAAGGCTGGTCCGCCGCAAGGGGGTCACCATATTTTGGCTGCCGGCGGCGGATTTGCTGTTTTTAGCGCGGGGCGGTAGAACCAAAGGGAACTTTACCCAACCTTTCGCGTTTCATACATAAGTTGGGGCAAGCATTGCGGTTAAGAAAAACAGTTGTTGAGGAGGTTAGTCCATTGGAGTTTAACAAATCAGAGCTTAGGGAATGGATCGAATCCATCGCCGGTTCGGTGCTGACAGCCCTCTTTATCATGGTCTTTTTATTCCAAACATACAAGGTCGAGGGGAAGTCCATGGAACCTAATCTGCATGAAGGGCAAAGGTTGATCGTGGATAAGTTAACCTACCGTTTTCGTCCGCCGAAACCCGGAGAAGTGGTGGTGATTAAGCCAAAAGATCCAAGTAAGAAGTTTGTCAAACGGGTGATCGCCACCGAAGGGCAGAACCTCCAGATTAACAACGGAAGTTTACGGATTAACGGCTTACCCGTCCATGAACCCTATATCTTAGAAAAGTTGGATGATGATTACGAGTGGACGGTCATTCCGCAGGGGACTGTTTTCGTGATGGGTGATAACCGGAACCGGAGTATGGACAGTCGGGACCAGCGCAACGTCGGCTTCGTCCCCTTAGAAAATGTGGTGGGGAAAGCGGTTTTCATCTATTGGCCACTGACCCAGGCACAAGTTATTAAAACCCCTGAAGTGAAAGGGGATTGGGACTTCTTTAATATTGAGATAAATCAGTAAGTATAAGCCGGAGGAAGATACTCCGGCTTGTTTTGTTGGGTTGCGGGCAGAACGCTTTCGCGAAGGGGAGATCAGGCCTGTCCTTTGAAGAAGGTTTCCATCTGCTTGACCGGTTCGCGGCGGGGTTTTCCCTCTTTTGTAATGCAGATCTGTTTCGTTTCACCGCTGGCCAGCAGTAGACCATCGGGTTCACGGGTGATTTTATAAGCAAACTCAAGGAAGGGCGGGCGGATTGTTTTGATCCAGGTTTCCACCGTGACCAAATCGTCATATTTGGCGGGGGCGTGGTAGTGGCAAGCGGCGGCGAGCAGGGGAAAGAGGTAACCTTCTTCTTCACATTGTCGGTAGGAAAAGCCGTATTGCCGAAGGAATTCGGTCCGCCCCAACTCCATCCAGGGCAAATAGCGCGAATGATGAACAACCCCCATGGCGT
>JAAZDX010000273.1 GCA_012512605.1 Bacillota bacterium | reverse complement strand
ATCCTTTTTAGAGTATGCGCCGGTCCTTTTTATCTCGGCGATAACGGGGCAAAGAATAAATCGAGTCTTACCGGAAGTTTTTCGAGTGGCCAATGAGTTTACCAAGCGGATTCCAACCCGGGCCTTGAACGCCTTGCTCCGGGAGGCTTTGCTTCGCCACCAACCGCCGTCCCAGAAAGGAAAGCAACTTAAGGTTTATTATGCAACGCAAGTTAAGGTCAAGCCCCCCACGATTCAACTGTGGGTAAACGACCCTGCGTTAATGCACTTTTCTTTCCGCCGGTTTTTAGAGAACCAAATCAGAGCAAACTTTGGTTTTACCGGCTCACCCATCCATTTTCTGGTGCGCTCAAGGGCGAAAGAATAACCAAAAAGCGGGAGTGTACATAATGCGGACAGTTTTAGCAGTTGTTCTGAGTTATCTTCTTGGCGGTATTTTATTCGGGGAATTGATTGCTTTTATATCCCGGGTGGATGTGCGCAAGAGAGGGAGCGGAAACCCGGGCGCAACCAATGTTTACCGAATTCTAGGACCGCTCTTCGGTTTGATCGTCTTGGTTGGTGATATGTTAAAGGGGATCATCGGTAGTATGATCGGCGATTGGCTGGGTGTTCCCGAAATTGGTCCCTGGTGTGGTCTGGCGGTCATTGCCGGTCATAACTGGCCACTTCAGTTTGGTTTTAAGGGAGGAAAAGGGATTGCGACCTCACTGGGGACGATTATTGTCTTGGCTCCGGAAACCCTTCTGATTATTACGCCCCTTTGGATCATCACCTTGCTGCTCAGCGGCTACGTCTCCCTCTCTTCAATCGTAGCGGCGATCGGTCTGCCCTTGAGTTGTCTGCTCTTATTTCCAGGAGAAACAAATCTGTTTTTATATGCCGTGCTAGCCTGCGCCTTGGCAATTTCTCGACATCGCGCAAATATTCAACGGATTATGAACGGTACCGAAAACAAAATCTTGCGTAAAAAGGCTAAGGAGGATCACAAATGAAGGTTGGTGTAGTTGGAGCAGGGGGTTGGGGAACCGCGCTTGCCAAATTATTAACGGAGAACGGACACCAGGTTAAACTGTGGGCTTATGAAGAAGATACGATGGCGGAGATCAACCAGAAACATACCAATGAACGTTTTCTCCCTGGAGTTGTTCTTCCTGCGGAATTAACGGCAAATACCGATCCGGTGGAAGTAGCGGAAGGGGCGGAAATCCTAACCTTTGTTGTTCCTTCGCAGTGGCTACGCGCAACGGCGAAACTCTTTGCCGCGCACCTTTCCCCGGAGGCAGTTGTGGTCAACGCCGGGAAAGGCGTGGAGATCCAAACGCTAAAAACCTTGACCCAAGTCTTAAAAGAGGAGCTGCCTTCTCTCCATCATGAAATTGTGGCCCTTTCGGGTCCGAATCATTCCGAAGAAGTGAGCCGCCGCCTCCCTTCGGCCACGGTTGTCGCCGGGCCCGATTTAAAAGTAGCCGAATTGGTACAAGAAGTCTTTATGTCGTCGTATTTCCGGGTCTATACGAATCAGGACCGACTCGGCGTGGAGCTTGGCGGCGCTTTAAAGAATGTTTTTTCGATGGCCGCCGGGATCTGTGACGGTTTAAATTTTGGGGATAACACCAAGGCTGCCTTGGTAACGAGAGCCTTAGCAGAGATGCGCCGTTTAGGTGTGGCGATGGGGGCAAAACCCGTAACCTTTTCCGGCCTGTCGGGCCTGGGGGATCTTTTTGTGACGGCTGCTAGTCGGCATAGCAGAAACGCTTGGGCGGGACGGGAGATTGGGAAGGGACGCCGCCTAGAGGAAATTCTGGCTTCGACGCCAATGGTGGTGGAAGGGGTTCCAACCACGAAAGCGGCCTATGCGCTCAGTAAAAAGTTCCAGGTTGAATTGCCGATCATTGAAAAGATGTACCAAGTATTGTTCGAGGATTATCCCCCCCGCCAAGCGGTGGAAGACCTGATGATTCGGGAGCGCCGTTCGGAAACAGAAAAGATTATCTGACCACTCTAGGGTTTCCAGCAATTAAGCAAAAGGAATCGGGCCAATCCGTGACGAAGTTGGCATATACATCCGGTCGCGGGAAGGAGCGATCAAAATGACGAAGAAACTGGCCAGAACCGGCTTTCTGTTATTTATTTTGCTGTTGGTGCTGGGAACCCTCTCCGCATCGGCGGCAGTACGTTTAAAGGCAGCCCGGGTTGATGAAGGTTTTTCCGGAGTTTTACCCGAGAAGGCCTGGGTGGAAAAGACAGCCGCTTATGACTTTGCTTTGAACAGGGACTTGAACTTATGCTTTTTGGCTGGCTTTGATCAGCAGTATCTATATTTTGGTTTTCACGTCAAGGATAATTTTTTGACCTTTCAAGACGATTTTTCGCTGGATTTTCAAGGCAGCGATCATCTCCGGCTTGTTTTTTGGCCAAAGGGCTCAAGCCCGGTGACTTTATACCTCTTGCCTAGTAGTAAGATTAAAGAACCTCTCCTGAACATCTCGGGAGCCTCCTGGCGCCAGGTAAGCGTAATGGTGCGGTCGATTCCCGTCCAAGACGGCTATTTTTTAACCGTGACCCTTGAGCTATCCAATTTGGGACTCGCCCGTGGGGAACGGGAAATACCGGTTCAGATCGGTGTGAACGAGATCAGCAGCACAGGAGAGGCCGAGACATACTGGCTTTTCGGTACGGGGCCGCAGGACTTTGCCACCTTAGTCCTTTCCCCCTAGAAAAGGACGTGCCTCAGCAAGCTGGGGCAGATGAAATGATGAAAATAATTTCTTAAAGTAGAGAGAACAACCCGGAAGGGTTGTTTTTTTGTCCTATTTTCGGCCTGATCTTCATATAGATAAGCAGACCCGGATCATAGTTGCAATGATTTATCCGGGGAATTTGGGCAAGAAAGGCATAACGGATCGTCTTTTGTTGTATATATATTGAGATCAATATTGATGGATTGATGTCCAAAAATTTCAGGTTTTTGGGAGGTGTGTGCAAAGCAAGACGCTTGACGTTTCGGTTGAACTTGAAGGAGAAAAGGGGGGAGGAGGATTGGAACGGTTTGATATCTTCAAAGATATCGCCGAACGCACGGATGGAAACATCTATATTGGTGTTGTCGGGCCGGTGCGGACCGGAAAGTCTACTTTTATCAAGCGTTTTATGGAATTAATGGTCTTACCGAACATCGGCGATCTGCACCACCGGGAGCGAACTCTCGATGAGATGCCACAGAGTGGCGCCGGCAAAACGATTATGACCACGGAACCCAAGTTTATTCCGGATGAGGCGGTTCCCCTCAAATTTGACCAGGTTGAGTTAAGGGTACGGATGGTGGACTGTGTGGGTTATACTGTCGATGGGGCCAGGGGTTATCAAGACGAGACAGGGCCCCGCATGGTGATCACCCCGTGGAGTACAACACCGGTAACTTTCCAGGTGGCGGCAGAAATGGGCACGAAAAAGGTGATCCAGGATCATTCCACCATTGGTTTGGTGGTCACCACCGACGGGAGTATTACCGAGATCCCACGGGAGAATTATCTGCCCGCGGAAGAAAAGGTCGTGGCCGAGCTGGCTGCCCTTGGTAAACCCTTTGTTGTCCTTGTTAACTCTACTCATCCGGAGGCCACGGAGACTATAGAATTGGCCGAAACTTTACAAGAAAAATACAAAGTTCCGGTGCTTACGGTGGATTGTTTACGGATGGAAGCGGATGAAGTGAATCGTATTATGCAGAGTGTATTACAGATGTTCCCGGTCCAAGAGATTCAGGTCAATTTTGTAGAATGGATTGAAGAACTGCCAACCGATCATTGGCTCCGGTGCGCGTACGAGGAAGCGGTGTTGTCCGCGGTCGCGGTGGTGGAGAAAGTGAAGGATATCGAAGCAGCATTGACTGGCCTGGGCAATTCCGAACATATGGAAGCGGTCTTTCTTGACAAGATCGATTTAGGAAAAGGCACGGTCGCGATCCGGATCCAAACGGCAGATGCCTTGTTCTATCAAGTGTTACAAGAGATGACCGGTCTTTCCTTACAGAACAACGGGGACCTTTTGCGGAACATACAGGAACTAGTTACGGTGAAAAATGAATACCAAAAGGTCGCCGGGGCCCTCGAACAAGTACGCGAGCTTGGTTACGGTCTGGTTATGCCGGAAATGGATGAGATCGAATTTGCCGAACCTCAGCTTATTCAGCAAGGGAGCCGGTGTGGTGTCCGCATCCGGGCCGCCGCCCCATCCTATCATTTTATCAAAGCGAATATCCAGACCGAAGTTATCCCGGTGGTGGGTACGGAGAAACAAGGGGAAGAATTTGTCCGCTTTTTGTCGGAAGAGTTTGAAAAAGATCCGGAAGGGATCTGGAAGACCGAGTTTTTCGGCAAGAGCCTTCATGACTTGGTCAAGGAAGGGATTCAAGCCAAATTAAGCCGGATGCCGCCGCATGCCCAAGAAAAACTACAGGAAACGTTGACCAAAATTTTGAATGAAGGCAGTGGCGGGCTGATCTGCATTATTATCTAAAGCCCTCATCTAGCTAGGAAAGCCGTGTGAAGCACGGCTTTAATTTTTTCAAAAAAATCGCCCCAAAAAACGATATTACAAGGCCGGACAAAATATTTTTCGATTAGGCAGAAGGAGAACGGGGAATTATCTAGAATAGATAAATGCAATTTCCAAGGTAACTATTGAATACTACTTTCCATAATGCGCCTTGTCGGTGCAACAGAAGGAGGTGAAGGTTATGACGAAAACTGAGTTGATTGATGAAGTCGCCGAAAAATGCGGTTTAACGAAGAAAGATACGGGGAAAGCAGTCGATGCGATTTTTTCAGTGATGACAGAAACTCTATCCAAAGGAGCCAAGATTCAACTGGTCGGTTTTGGCAGCTTTGAGGTGAAAGAAAGGAGCGCCCGGATGGGACGGAATCCGCAAACCGGCGCTGCCATCGAAATTAAAGCCAGGAAGGTACCGGTCTTTAAACCGGGGAAAGCATTGAAAGAAGCGGTGGACCGCTAATTTCCTAAAAAGCATTTCTTATTGTACTTCGGAAAGGCTCCGTTTATCACGTAATATAAGGCCCTCCCGTAATTTGGGGGCCTTTTATCATATATTTTTAGACACGAGGCGGAACTGTCTTCTCTTTTTTACGTTCTTTTTTATATGCCCATTTATTCCGCATCGTAGTCGGGGAGGGATTGACTTTGAAATTTAAGACTATCTTCCGGGAGATCTTGGAGGTTGTAGTTCCCGCGTTAGTTCTGTTTTTGCTCTTACGTACCTTTGTCGTGGAAGCGCGGTATGTCCCCAGTCCGTCGATGCGTCCGACGATCATCGAGTGGGACCGTTTTTTAGTGGAGAAAGTATCCTACCGTTTTCGCGAACCCAGACGCGGTGATATTATTGTTTTTCACCCGACGGAAGACGCAAACTTTCTTGCCAATGAGCAACAGGGTCGTCAGGGTGAACCGATAAAACCGGATGATTTTATTAAACGCATCGTTGCTTTGCCTGGGGAGACGGTGGAGATTTCCGAAGGTAAGGTGTGGATCGATGGTGTTCCCCTTACGGAGGAGTATATTTCACCGGAGCGCCGGCCCATCTATGAGTTCGGGCCGGTGACCATCGGCGAAGACGAGTATTTTGTTTTAGGGGATAATAGAAACCAAAGTTGGGACAGCCACTATTGGGGGGCTCTCCCGCGGAAAAATATTGTTGGCCGGGCTTTCTGGCGCTTTTGGCCGCTCAAGCGGATCGGGACGATCCGTTAAAATAATAAAGGTGTGATTACATGCGACTGCAACAGTTTGTCCTTGGCGAACTGGAAGTCAACAGCTATCTGTTGTGGGATGAAGAAACCCTGGAAGCCGTCTGTTTTGACCCGGGCGGTCCACCGCAAGCGATCGTGGCGGAGCTAACGCAGAAAAAGTTGGGATTAAAATATATTCTGCTCACCCACGGCCATTACGACCATATTGGCGGGGTCAATGAGCTTAAAGCGAATACTAACGCCATGGTTGCCATCCATGCGGCTGATGCTGAGATGCTAGCCAATCCGGACCTCAACCTTTCCGCAGTTTTTGGCCGTCAAATCGTGATAAAGCCGGACCAACTACTGGCCGATGGTGATGTCCTTTGTTTGGGTGCGCAAATGTTGAAGATTAATCATACCCCGGGGCATACCCCGGGTGGAATATCCGTTGCCACGCTGGGTCTGCTGTTTAGCGGGGATACGCTTTTTGCCGGGAGTATCGGGCGGACCGATCTGCCTGGTGGTGACCAAGCAACGTTAGACAACAGTTTGCGACGGCTTGTTCAACTGCCCGATGAAACTCGGGTTTTCCCCGGTCATGGCCCAGAGACCACGATCGGGCGGGAAAAACACCGCAATCCTTTTCTCAAGTAGTCATTGGGCAAGGACTTTTTCTAGATAGTCTGGTGGGGGAAACAGATGGCTTCATACGCGCTTGAGTGTAATTTACCGGGTAATATTGCGAACATGGAAAATATGGTGCGTGCGGCCGATCCCGAAGCAGTTTTTACCAGTGGATCAGCCGATTACCGGATCGAAATAACGATCAGCGGGACGAAACAGGGGCTGACCTGCCGGGGGCGGATCGACGGGCGGAAGGCCGCCCAGGTCACCTTTAACGACCGCGAGATTGGCGATCCCCGTTATGGAACGGATGCTTTTACCCAGCGCCAAAAGGAAATGGTGCGTAAAGGGGTCTTGGTTTTACTCGAAAAAGCGGGCGCTCCTAAGCTCCCCTGGGGGATTCTTACCGGCGTCCGCCCGAGCAAGCTCTACCACTACCTACGGGATTTAGGGTTTAGCCCGGCGGAAGTAGAGGAACGACTCGGCGACCAGTTTATGCTTGTTCCGGAAAAGGCGGCCCTATTAAAAGCGGTGGGGGAAGTCCAGAGGCCTTTTTTCCAAAAGGTTGCGGGTCGGATCAGTATTTATGTCGGGATTCCGTTTTGTCCGACAAAATGTCATTATTGTTCCTTTGCCTCTCATCCCTTAACCACCCATGCCCATCTGGTTGAGGGGTTTTTAGCGGCACTTGCTTACGAAATTGCGGAGATCGGGAAAGCCCTTGCTCGGCTCGGCTTTTCCCCGGCCACGCTTTATATTGGGGGCGGAACGCCAACGGTCTTAACGACAAGTCAGTTACGGAACTTGCTTGACTGGATTGGCCGCAGTTTTTCCCTGGGTGAACTGTTGGAATACACTGTTGAAGCCGGACGCCCCGATACTATAGACCGGGAAAAACTGAAGTTACTGCGGGATTATGGGGTTACCCGGGTCAGTGTTAATCCGCAAACGTTCAACCCACGAACCCTTACGCGGATCGGCCGGAAGCATACGATTGAACAGTTGGAAACAGCGGTGGCTTTGGTCCGCGCTTTGGACTTTCCGTGCTTAAACATGGATATGATCATTGGTCTGCCTGGAGAAAGGGAAGAAGACTGGGATTACACCCTTGAAAAGCTCCTTGCTTACCAGAGCGAAAACATTACCTTGCATACTTTGGCACCAAAACGCGCAGCAACGTGGGATTTTTCCCAAGTTAAAGGGGAGGTTGCCGAAGAAAGGGTTGCCAACTGGTTAGACACTGGCCGAACACGGCTGGGCGCGGCCGGGTATTACCCCTACTATCTTTACCGGCAAAGAAGGAGTGTGGCTGGACAGGAAAACTGCGGTTACACCCTTCCAGGCTGGGAGGGGATATATAATATTCTTATGATGGAAGAACGCTCAACCGTTTTAGGTCTAGGGGGAGGAGGGATGAGTAAATGGTTTGAACCGGTCAGTTTCAAGGTTACCCGGACTCCCAACCCCAAATGTCCAGCTACCTACCGGGGGCGAATCAAAGAATTGGTGGCGGAAAAAGTCAATATGCTCTTGGCGAGTGTGAATTGACAATGCCAACGGCTTTAGGTACAATTAGGATTGATGTTTAGAAAGGTCTTTGTGGGTTTACTTGTTATACTGAGGGTAAAATTTATTTTTAAGGAGGAATTTTTTTGGCTGGGATTATGCGTCTTCGCCGGTTATCAAAGACATTACTGAAACCGGTTGTTATTATTTTAGTCTTAGGTTTGGTTGTTGGTTTGTTTTATGCATTTCCACGCTTTGGAAGCGTCAACTCGCCAGTTTTCTATAAAGGGCCTTCCGTTCGGGTGAATAAGGTGACCGTCTCCGATAAGGATTTTAACGAGGCGTACTTCCGCTTGATGCAGCAATATGGCACTTACTTCAGTGACGATCAGATCAAACTGACGGCGATGGATTATGTGATCGGCCAAGAACTGGTCAAGCAAGAGATCAAAAACCGAAAGATCAAAGTTTCCAACGAAGAAGTAGAAGATCTCCTTTACCAGATTAAACTCTATAATCAGATCGACAGCGAAGAAAAGATGGATTACCTGATTGCGCAAACTGGTGCCGGGAGCCTGAAAGGGCTCAAGGCTATGCTCCGGGAGATCTTGGCGGAACAGAAACTGTATGCTGTCTTAGGAAGGGAAGCCCAACTGGAAGTGGATGAAGAAGAGATCATCGAACGTTATGAAGAGTTGGAAACAGCCCATATCCTTATTGCAACTACCCCCGAAGTGACTGATGAGCCCCTGTCCGACCAAGAGGCACTCAAGAAAGCACAAGAGATTTACCAAAAACTGCAAGAGGGAGCGGACTTTGGCGAGCTCGCGCGGGAGTATTCGGATGATGGGAGTAATAAAGAACAGGGCGGAAGACTCGGTCGCGTTCCTCTCACTTACTTTAAAAATGCCTTTGCTTCTGAATTCGTGGAAGCAGCTTTGAAGCTCGAGGTCGGCGAATATAGCGCGCCCGTTAAAACCGTTTTTGGTTACCATCTGATTATGGTGCATGACAAAAAGCTCGCCCAGGGCGAACGGTGGGAACAGGAGAAAGAACGCATCGAAGACGAACTTCTAGCCAATAAGTTTTTGAACGAGAAAAAGAGTGAATGGATCCAAGAACAACGGGTGAAGCACGCCAAGATTGAGATCTTAGACCCCTACCTGTTAGGATACAGTCTGGGTCAGGAGGGGAAATGGGTGGAGGCCACCCTTGCCTATGAGAAAGCATTAAAGGATAAAAGATATAAAAAGGACCTCAAAACCTTCTTGGCTTTGGCGGAAGCTTATAAAGAAATCGAAGAATACGACGTAGCTCTTGGTGTCTTTGCCCGTCTCCCCAAGGAAATGCAGGATAATTTCCAAGTTGATCTTGGAAAAGCCGATCTTTATCAGGCGAAAGGCGATCTCGAAAGCGCTAAAAAGGCCTTTGCGGCGGCGGAAGCCAAAGCCGGGGACGATCTTAACCTTCTTTACCAGGTCCTGGACAAGCTGAAGGCGGCTGAATTAACCGCCGAAAGCGAAGCCTTGGAAGCCAAGATTGCGGACCTGCAAGATAAGATCCGGCAGGAACAGGAAGAGCTCAACCGGAGATTGGAAGAAGAACAGAAAAAAATCGAAGCGGAGCAGAAACAAGAGGGGATCATCGAAACCCCGGCGGAATAACCGATGTCATTACGACAATGCGTGCGTGGGTGGAGGGCTGGTCCCTTCACCCTTTCTTTCCGTTATGAGAAGTAAGATAGTTTAGGAACGAGGGATGAATTTGACAACTGCGCCACGCGGCACTTTTGATCTGATGCCGCAACAAGCTTTAGTCTGGCAATGGATGGAGTCTTCCATCCGTGCTGTACTGCTTTCCTATGGCTACGGGGAGATCCGAACGCCCATTTTTGAACATACTGAACTCTTTCAAAGGGGAATCGGCGAGACCACCGACATTGTGGAGAAGGAGATGTACACGCTGACGGATAAAGGAGGGCGCAGTCTCACGCTGCGTCCGGAGGGTACCGCTTCTGTGGTCCGGGCCTATATTCAGCATAAGCTCTATGGTCAGTCACCGGTGACCAAACTTTTTTATATTGGCCCGATGTTCCGCCAGGAACGACCCCAAGCAGGTCGTTTCCGTCAGTTCCATCAGTTTGGTGTCGAAATGATCGGCGAAGAAAGTCCCGTTGCCGATGCCGAGGTGATCCTCTTAGCCCACGACCTCTACTGTCAACTGGGCTTGACTGAGCTGGAAATCCACCTGAATACGGTGGGTTGCCCCCAGTGCCGTCAAGAATATAAGGCCGCGCTCACATCCGCCTTGGCGGCTGTAGCTGAACAGCTCTGTTCCACTTGTCGTTTGCGTTTAGTCCGTAATCCTTTACGTTTATTGGACTGTAAAAGTCCGGTTTGCCAGGAAGTGATCAGCCGGGTGCCATCGATCCATAATTATCTTTGTACCGACTGCCATCACCATTTTGACCAGGTTACCACCCTTTTAGAACAGGTCGGCGTAAAGTATAAGCTATCGCCGAAGTTGGTCCGGGGCTTAGACTATTACACCCGGACTGTGTTTGAGATCATCAATACGGACTTGGGTGCCCAAAACGCCCTCTGTGGAGGCGGTCGTTATGACGGGCTTGTGGCGGAATGCGGTGGACCCGCGGTGCCCGGGGTTGGCTTTGCTTCTGGGATTGAAAGGCTCTATACCACTTTGGAGCAAAACGGGAAATTACCGGAGTTTGCCTGTGGACCCCAGTTATATATCTTGCCTTTGGGGGAGGAATTGGCGGTTGTTGCCTTTGAAATTGCGACGGACCTTCGCCGCCAGGGCTTTAGTGTAGAAATGGGAAATGGGACGAAAAGCCTCAAGGCGCAGATGAAAGCGGCCCATAAATCAGGGGCTGGTTTTGTGCTGATCATCGGTGAAGAAGAATGGCGGGAGCGGCAAGTGACGCTGAAAATAATGGCGGACGGAAGCCAAAAACGACTCCCGGCGTCCGGTCTGATGGAGGAGATTACCAAACTGGTCAGCCCGCGGGGGCCGCAAGTACCGCTAAGGGAGGAATAAAGTTTGTCATCACTAATCCGTACCCACGATTGTGGTTTAATCGGTTTAAACGAAGTCGGCCAGACCGTCACTTTGAATGGTTGGGTAAACCGTTACCGTAACCTCGGAGGGTTATTATTTGTTGACCTTCGCGACCGGACTGGGCTCGTCCAGGTCGGCGTTAATCCGGAAGAGCAGCCCGAACTCTTTAAAACCGCGGAAACCCTCCGGAATGAATATGTGATCATGGTGAAGGGGCAGGTCCAGAAAAGACCAGAGACGATGGTTAACCCGGAGATGGCCACTGGTGCGGTGGAAGTGGCCGCCACCGAGCTAGTCATCTTCAATGCAGCGAAAACGCCGCCGATCTATGTGAATGAACGGGCGGATGAAGAAGAGACGCTTCGCCTGCGGTACCGCTATTTGGACCTGCGCCGCCCGGAAATGCAGAAGAATCTGGCCTTGCGCCATCGGATCGTTAAACTGATCCGTGATTATTTAGACGAAAAAGGATTTTGGGAGATTGAAACCCCCATGTTGACCCGGAGCACTCCGGAAGGAGCGCGGGATTTTTTAGTTCCAAGCCGCGTCAATCCTGGTCAATTTTACGCCTTACCCCAATCCCCGCAGCTTTTTAAGCAATTGTTGATGGTGAGCGGGATGGAGAAGTATTTTCAGATCGCCCGATGTTTCCGGGATGAGGACCTACGGGCGGACCGTCAGCCCGAATTTACCCAGATCGATCTGGAGATGTCCTTTCTGGAGCGGGAAACGATTCTCTCCTTGATGGAGGAGATGCTGGCAATGCTCTTAAAAGAGCTAAAAGGGATCGACGTTCCCCGGCCT
>JAAZDX010000272.1 GCA_012512605.1 Bacillota bacterium | reverse complement strand
TTCCGTTGAGGAAAACTCCTAGGCTATTCCCATGGGGACAATTATTGGGGATTGCGGTGTGGACTAAGTGGTGATCCAGTTTTACCGACGGCGACGCGGTAAGGTGTTCATAAAGGGAAACCGCCGGAATGGCGACATTCTGGAGAACACCGGGAAAACCTACTGGACCTTAAGCCACAATGTTTACTCAATAATTGACCATCTTCTTATACATACGGAATAACAGAGTGAGTTCAGTTGGGGGAGTTTGCTTGGCGGGCGCTTTTCGAGTCGGGATCCTGACTTTTTTTTTGACTATTTCCATTTCGGTCTTGTTTCAGTTAGCCCAAGCCCGGACTGCATTTTGGGTTTCAGTCTTAGTTCTCCTCGCGGTCGTTTTTTTAGGCATCATCTTTGACATCATTGGCACTGCCACGACGGCCGCTTCCGAAAAACCCTTCCATGCGATGGCCAGCGACCGCGTACCGGGTGCCAAGAAAGGCATTGAGCTAGTGCGTAAAGCGGACCAGGTGGCCAATTTCTGTAATGATGTGGTCGGGGATATCTGTGGGACGGTGAGCGGCTCGATCAGTGCCGCTTTGGTGATCAATTTTGTCGTCAATCATGGTTTAAATGCGTATGGCGATTTAATCTCCCTGCTGGTCGTGGGATTAATCTCCGCATTAACGGTCGGCGGAAAGGCCGCTGGAAAGTCCTTTGCGATCAAAAAATCCACCATGATCTTGCTTAATGTGGCTTTTCTCCTTGAGAAAATTGAGGTACTGGGTGGTCGACGGCAAAATCCGGGGAAGAATAAAAAAGTGAAGAATAAAAGTCTAAAATAAGAGTGGTGTTTTGAGCCAAGATGCTTGTGGACCGAAAATTACCAGAGGATTTAAAGAAAATGTCTGGCACCGAACTGGAGGCTTTGGCGGCCGAGATTCGGACGCTCTTGATTGAAACCATCGCCAAACAAGGTGGCCATCTTGCGCCCAATTTGGGTGTGGTCGAGCTCACCTTGGCATTGCATAAAGTCTTTAACAGTCCGCAAGACAAGATCATCTGGGATGTGGGCCATCAGTCATATGTACATAAGATCGTTACCGGTCGGTGGCAGGATTTTCACACCCTCCGGCAGTGGGGTGGGATTAGCGGTTTTCCCAAACCGGAAGAGAGCCCCCATGATGTCTTTGCCACTGGACATAGTAGTACTTCGATCTCAGTCGGCCTTGGCCTGGCGAAAGCCAGAGACCTCCGGGGCGAGGATTATAAGGTGGTTGCGGTGATCGGTGATGGTTCGCTCACCGGTGGACTGGCCTTTGAAGCCTTGAACAATGCGGGGCATCTAAAAACCGATTTAATTGTTGTTCTTAATGATAATGAGATGTCGATCGCCCCTAATGTGGGCGCTCTTTCTACCTATTTGAGCAAGGCGCGCCTCAACCCTACCTTGTATAAGTTAAGAGCCGATCTGGAACAGTTTATCCAGAAGATCCCGAAAGTCGGGGAGACCACCTTTCGTTACTGGGATAAAATAAAGGATAGTTTTAAATATCTGGTTATCCCGGGAATTCTCTTTGAGGAATTGGGTTTTAAATATATCGGTCCGGTTGACGGGCATAATTTACGTCAGTTGACGCAGACGCTAACCGATGCCACGCACCTTAAGGGGCCGATTCTCATCCATGTCCGAACGAAAAAAGGAAAGGGTTACCCCCCGGCGGAAGAAAATCCCAGTCGGTTCCATGGCGTTCCCGGTTTTGACGTCAGTACCGGGAAGTTGCCCCTTTCTAGTGGTCCTCCCACCTACACGGAGGTGTTTGGGGCTACTTTAACGGAAGCCGCTGCCCGCGATGGCCGGCTCGTGGCCATTACGGCGGCAATGACGGAAGGGACCGGACTACAGATGTTTTCGCAAGCCTATCCGGAACGCTTTTTTGATGTTGGCATTGCGGAGGGGCATGCCGTGACGATGGCGGGCGGGCTGGCCCGGGCCGGGATGAAGCCGGTGGTGGCGATCTATTCTACTTTTTTGCAACGCGCTTTTGACCAGATCATGCATGATATTTGTTTACAAAATCTTCCGGTTGTCTTTGCCATTGACCGCGCCGGGGTGGTTGGGGAGGACGGGCCAACCCACCATGGGGTCTTTGACTTAGCATACCTTCGCATGATGCCCGGAATGACGATTATGGTGCCCAAAGACGAACATGAGCTGCGCCAGATGCTCTTGTTAGCCTTAAAAATGGACAAACCGGTGGCGATCCGCTATCCCCGCGGGCAAGGAAACGGCGAAAATCTTAGTACGGTTCAAGCTTTCAATCCAGGGGAAGCGGAGGTGCTTCGAACCGGTGATGATGTGGCGCTCCTTGCACTTGGTCCGATGGTACAAAAGGCGGAGGAGGCGGCTGATCTCCTGAAGGCGGCAGGGATTCATTGTACCGTAATTAATGCCCGTTTTGTCAAACCTTTGGATCGACAGACCATCCTCGAATGGGCCCGGCGGGTTCCCCACCTGGTCACCGTGGAAGACCATGTTTTAGCCGGTGGTTTTGGTGCTGCTGTTTTGGAATTACTAGCAGAGGTCGGGATCCAAAATCGACAAATCACCCGTTTGGGGTACCCGGATCAGTTTATTGAAACCGCGACCATCTCTGAACTACACAACCATTATGGCTTAACAGCCGAAGGTATCTTCCGGTCGGTTGCCGGACGCCCCGTCTCCCTGGCGAGCGGTAAAATTTAGAAAAAACCTGAAAGGAACTGTATTTTACTTTATCATTAGAAGGAATATTTCTCCAAACGTCGAATGAATATAGGTAAATCTCAGTTTTTATCTTCTTTGATCCCTGATTTAAAAGGAGGGAGCCCGTAGTATCCATTTGTTCGTTTCTATCTGAAACTTGCCGGAATTGGTCTGGTGGTCATGCTGTGCAGAGATTAACCCAGCTATTTCTTGTTGGTGAAGGAAGTTGTTCAATTAGTTTTGCTTTGAAAGCAACCCGGAAATCAACTTATTCCCATACTGTCGTTACTACCTCATTACTACTTGATTAGGAATGAACATAATGAAGAAAAAACCATTAGTCCTGGGAGTAATGGCCGTTGTGATTGCCTACCTAGCAGGAGCTTATTTTCTCTACCGTAAGCTGTTTTTCCCGATCCTTGCCCCACCGGAAGAATTAACTTATCTTTGGGTGGTTATCTCAGGTTTTCTTTTGTTTCTAACTTTTTCTCTCTACCACATCTTTATTTTCCGGCGCCAGCTGAGGGAGCATAAAGACCGGCAGAAAAAGAACTACTCAAAATTACGAAAAGCAAACGAAGGGGCGCTCAAAGCATTAATCCATGCCTTAGACTACCGGGATCACGACACTTGGGATCACTCGATAAGGGTGGCTGCTTACGGCACAGCCCTTGCCGAACATATGGGGCTACCCCAATCTGAACTGGAAAAGATTGCTTTGGTGGGTTACCTGCATGATATTTGTAAGATCGGTGTACCCGACCGGATTCTTTTAAAAAAGACGAAACTGCTCCCCGAGGAATGGGAGATGATTAAACGCCATCCCGAATTGGGTTACGATATAATTCGGCAGCTCGAGTTCCTTAATAACGCAGCCGATATAATTCTGCTCCACCATGAACGTTATGATGGGAGCGGATATCCTTTAGGTTTGAAGGGTGAGAAAATTCCTTTGCTGGCCCGCATTTTTGCGGTTGCTGATGCTTTGGACGCCATGACCAGTGAACGTCCCTACCGGGCCGCCCGCTCAATGGCGGAGGCCTTTGCTGAGGTGCGTAGCCTATCGGGCGTCCAGTTTTGTCCCAAATGTGTAAGGGCTTTGGACGAATTAGGAATTGAGCACTTGTCCCGGCTTCAACAGGACGTCAAGAACCAGAGAACAATGAAGTTCCAACCCGAAGATCTGGTGGCCTGTTCTGATCTTTCTTAAAACCGACCCGCGAGGGTCATAATTTTTGGAGAAAATAAATGAGGAAACGGAAATTATGGCTCCTGGTTGTCCTGTTCTTGCTGATCCTTACTGCTTTTTTTTTCGCCCGGCGGCACCAGAAACCGGTAAACGAGAGCCGTTTTCTGTTTGGGACTTTAATTCGCATCACCGCCTACGGTCCCGGGGCTTCTGTTGCGGTTAGGCAGGCTTTTGGCGAACTAGAACGGATCCATGAGCTTACTTCGCAGACGCAAGGCATTGTTGCCCAGATCAATGCCCAGGCCGGCAAAGCCCCAGTTTCGGTTGGACCAGAATTTTTTGCCTTTTTGCGCACCGTTTTTAAAATGGCGGAAGCGAGTGCTGGTTATTTTAACCCGGTGATCGGCGCTTTAGTTGAACTTTGGGATTTTGGTTATAACGGTAAAGGACGGATTCCGTCACCGGAAGAAGTTACCGCGGTTTTACCTTTAACCCGAAACAACCTGGTGGTTTTGGACGATGAAGGCCCGACGGTTTACCTGAAACAAGCCGGAATGAAACTGGACTTAAGTGGGGTGGCAAAGGGTTATGCCATTGATCGGGCTTGGGAGATCCTAAAGCGCTCTGGTGTAGTTGGGGCCTTAATTAACGGCGGTGAAAGTAGTATTCGGGTTTTGGGCGAAAGACCGGGTGGTGGACCCTGGCGGATTGCCATTTCCCATCCGCGAAGTAAAGAGTGGATCGGTGTTGTTCATCTAACTTCCAGCCAAGCGGTGGGAACATCCGCGGATACCCAGCGGTATATTGAAGTAGAAGGTAAGCGTTATTCTCATCTTCTCAACCCTTTTACCGGCTATCCACCGACTGATTTATCTGCGGTCACCATTATTACTGATTCGGCAATGAAAGCAGACCTTTTTTCAACCGCGGTTTTTGTGGCCGCTGCTGAGGACCGGGCACGATTACTGGCCCGGCAGCAACTGGAAGCACTGATCATCGACCGCGACATGCATGTGACGATGACGCCGGGGTTTAAAACGCTTTTGAAAAGAGAGGAAGAGGACGAGGAGGGGTTTGGTGGAAAAAAAACACCGGGCGGTGGCGGCTGAAAAACAAGTGGATGCGCTCTTGGCTAAAGCCGATCAATTATTAACAACTGCCGAGAAAACTCCAGACCGCACTAGTATTTATGAAAATTGTCGGGCGGCGGTGCGTAACCTCTTAGTTGCTTATCTTGAGCTCCAGGAAGAAAGTACGCTCCCGATTGCGGATTTAGCCTTTGACCACCTTTGGGAAAAATGTGTTGCGCGCAGTCCAGAAATCCTGCCGCTTGCTGCTAATGTCGGTTTATTCCTAAATGAATCGGTCTCCATCACTACCGAAGAGGAAGCGGAAATATTACTTGATGCGGCAAATGAGCTTTGGGACTTTATTTTTGCTTCTTTGCCGGAATGAAGGCTTGGGCCGAAAGCACCTCAGGATATTTATCTGCTTAGCCTTGTCAAAGGGTTTAAACTGTGGTAAACTTTAAGTATTAGATGAAGTACCGGAAAAGGAGTGGGTTTTCAACCCACTTTTTGTCTTGTGTCCATAATTATTTGGGAAAAAGGAGCGTACATATGGGTCAAGGATTAAAAAACATCCTTTGGAAATTAGCAGAAGAGGTCGGCGCGGAGCTAAATTACGAAGTAGTGGAAGTGGCGTTGACGCGAGAAGGAGCACAACGGTTCCTCAGGGTGTTCATCGATCGCCCCGAAGGGATTGGTGTTAAAGATTGCGAGCTTTTCAGTAAGCGGCTGAGTGCAGTCTTAGATGAGGAAGATCCAATTCCCACCGCTTATTTGTTAGAAGTATCTTCTCCCGGTTTAGAACGGCCTCTGACGAAACCCGAACATTTTCAGCGCTTTGCCGGTCAGGGTGTTGAAATCAGGCTTTTCGCACCCATACAGGGAAAGAGAAAGCTTAAGGGCCGTCTTATCGGCTGGTCCGATCAGCCCGAGAGCCAAGTTATGGTGGAAATTGATGGCGTGACCTTAAATATACCCTGGGATATGATTTCGAAAGCTCGTTTACGGGTAATTGATTGAGGACGAGTTAAGGGAGGATATTCGGATGAACCGAGAGTTGATAGAAGCCTTAAATATGGTGGAAAAGGAGAAAGGAATCGCTAAGGAAATCTTAATCGAAGCGATTGAATCCGCGATCTTATCGGCTTATAAAAAAGACCAAGGGAAAAACAGTAACCTGAAGGTGATCTTGGACCCAGAAACCGGTGAATTTCATATTTACATCTATAAAGAAGTCGTCATGGAAGTGGAAGACGAAAATACACAGATTAATTTAGCAGAGGCAAAAGCGATCGACCCCAGTTACCAGCTGGAAGATCAAGTCGAGTTTGAAATCTATCCGAAAGAATTTGGCCGGATTGCCGCCCAGACCGCGAAACAGATTATTGTCCAACGGATTCGCGAAGCCGAACGGAGCTTGATCTATAATGAATATTCTTCCCGGGTGGATGATTTAATCACTGGTACGGTACGCCGTTTTGAACAAAGAACAGTCTATGTGGATTTAGGGAAAACGGAGGCGGTATTGCCCCCCCATGAGCAGATTCCCGGTGAACGTTTTGAGCACGGGGCGCGGATCAAAGCCTATCTCGCGGAAGTAAAAAAAGGTTCGAAAGGACCCCAGATCATCCTTTCCCGTTCGCGCAGTGGCTTCCTGAAACGGCTGCTCGAATTCGAAGTTCCCGAGATTCAGGAAGGAATCGTCGAGATCAAAAATGTCGCCCGTGAACCGGGGGCCCGTTCAAAGGTGGCAGTCTACAGCAAATACGAGAATGTGGATCCCGTCGGCGCTTGTGTCGGGGCGAAAGGGTCCCGGGTCCAGATGGTGGTCCGGGAGCTTAAAGGCGAAAAAATCGATCTAATCTTATGGGATGAGGATCCCGCCCGCTATATAACCAGAGCACTTAGTCCGGCTAAAGTTACGGAAGTAAAACTGCTCCCCAGCAAGAAAAGTTCGATTGTGATTGTACCGGATAACCAGTTATCCCTTGCGATCGGGAAAGAGGGTCAAAATGCCCGTTTGGCCGCCCGCCTAACCGGTTGGAAGGTTGATATTAAAAGCGAAACCCAAGCCGAGGAAAGCAGAGAAGAGATTGAGGCATTACTTGCTGAGGAGGAAACTTACGAAGAAGAAACCTATGATTGGGAAGAAGTCCTCGGTAGCGGCGAGGAGCTGATCGAACTGACCGGGGAAGAACTGGAAGATCAGACCGATGATTCATGGGATGAAGGGGATGAATCATGGGAGGAAACGGATACAGCTGTGGAAGAGGGGATGGAAGAACCGGACCTCTCTCCGGTGGCGGTAGAGGAGCCGGAAGAAGTCTTTACCCGTGAGGAACCGAAGAAGAAGAAAACAAAGAAACGGTCGAAGCAGCGGGTCAAAGAGCTAATTGACGAAGTGGAAGAAGGAATTGATCTTTTTATCGATGCCAGTCAGGATTCCACGCCGGAGGTTGCGGTTGAAGATGATACCGAGCTTGTATTCGGTGAAGAGAGTGGTTCCGGCTTTACCATTGGGCAACTCCTTTCCGAAGAGTTGAAAAAGAAATTTAGTCTGAGTGAAGAGGAGAAAAAGAGAAATAAGGGGACGAAGCGGGGAGAGAAGTAATGGCGGTACGGAAACGGAAAATTCCACAGCGGACCTGTGTTGGCTGTGGTGAAGTAGGAAATAAGCGAGATCTAATCCGGATCGTGAGAACGCCGGAGCGCGAAGTGCTGGTCGACTTTACCGGTAAAAAATCAGGCCGAGGCTGTTATATCTGTCCCTCATCATCCTGTCTGGAAAAGGCCTTAAAGGGTAACTTGTTGGCGAATAAATTAGAAGTTGAGATCAGTACCGCGCTGAAGGAAAAGCTGAAAACAGAACTAATGACGGGGATTGTTCATGACGAAGCTCCTTAACTTCCTTGGAATTGCGCGGAAAGCCGGGAAGTTGACCCTTGGTTTTACTGCTACTTGCCAGGCCGCGAAGGGAAGAAAGTTAACCCTTGTTCTCCTTGCGACCGACACTGCACCGCATACCAAAGAGAAGATTGAGCGGCTCTGCCGTGAGTATCGAATTCGTCTGTACTACGCGACAAAACAGGAAGAACTGGGGCGGGCTTTAGGGAAAAAGACCCTGGCTGTAGTTGGTGTCCTTGCGCCGGAGATGGCGAAGGTCATTGAAAGACAGTTGCTGATGGCCCGGATGGAATAATCGGCGGTGGTTTT
>JAAZDX010000271.1 GCA_012512605.1 Bacillota bacterium | reverse complement strand
TCTCCACGGATCAGACCTCCTTTTGGGGATAAATCCTCAATTATATTCGCCCTCCAAACCGCAACTCCTGCTCATTTTCGGAAAAAACCTGGAAAAAACGGAAGTGGTGGGCAATTATTCGGCAAACGAATCTTTCCCCCCCTATTATATTACTAAACTTCCCCTATTAACTTCTGTCCGGAGTAAAATTCTCCTCTTTTCTCCGCTATTATCTTCATTTTTAATAGTATTAACAATTATCTGTCACCTTGTTGTTTTCCGGTAATAGTCGGTTTTTTCTTTAATATTACTGATCTGCCTTGCGTAGCGCCGTCTGATGTGATAGAATTGTCCTAGTATGGACTAAGCGTGCTATGGAGGTGTGAACCAAGTGTCTGCTCGTTGTGATATTTGCAATAAAGGACAGCGAACCGGTAATCAGGTCAGTCACTCAAACATTAAAACCAGACGGGTTTGGAAGCCAAATATCAAACGGACGAAAGCTCTGATCAACGGAACGCCCAAAACGATTAAAATTTGTACCCGTTGCCTACGTTCAGGGAAGGTACAAAGGGCGATCTAAGATAGAGTGTACCCCCAAAAAAGGCCTTTTTTATGGGTCTTTTTTGTTTGTTTTTTGGTTAATTTATGTAAGGATGTCCATCCTTTTCGGCTTTTCGATTTGAACGGTAGTTTGAATGGTGGAGTATTTGGATTAGGCAATAATGAGGTGATTAATGGTGAGCCGTTACCATCAGATGAAACTTTTTACCGGTACCGCCAACCCCACTTTGGCCCAAGAAATTGCCACCCATCTCGGTGTGTCCCTAGGCGGGGTGCGGATTTCCCGTTTTGCCAACGGGGAAATCTATGTCCGTTTCGACGAAAGCATTCGCGGGGTTGATGTCTTTGTCGTCCAACCCTTTTCCAAGCCGGTTAATGAG
Source organism: Bacillota bacterium (assembly GCA_012512605.1). Classification (GTDB taxonomy): domain Bacteria; phylum Bacillota; class UBA4882; order UBA10575; family UBA10575; genus Capillibacterium. Next base: position 4,410 of record JAAZDX010000271.1, on the reverse strand, counting down.
ACGCTCATGGAACTTTTAATCATGATTGATGCGTTGAAACGGGCTTCCGCCGGACGGATCACGGCGGTGATCCCCTTTTACGCATACGCCCGTCAGGAAAAGAAAACCGCGCCCCGGGAACCGATCACCGCGCGCATGGTCGCTGATATTCTCTCCTCGGCAGGTGCCGACCGGATCCTAACGATGGATCTCCATTCCCCGGCGATTCAAGGTTTTTTCAATATTCCCGTCGACAATCTGACCGCTCTACCGATGCTCTCCCAATACATAAAAGAGAAGAACATTAAAGACGGCGTTGTGATCGCTCCTGATGCGGGCAGTGTGAAGAAGGCCGAAAAACTTGCTACCTATTTACATCTACCCTTAGGCGTCATGTACAAAAGAAGGCCCGGTCCGAATGTGGCCGAAATGTCCTTTTTCATCGGTGACGTTAAAGGCAAATCACCGATTATTATCGATGATATGATCGACACCGCCGGTAGTTTGGAACAAGTCATCAACGCGTTAGAAGAAAGAGAAGCCGAAGAGATTCATATTTTAGCCACCCATGGAGTCTTTTCCCCACCGGCGCTTGACCGCCTGAACCGGCCCAATATTGAGGAACTGGTGGTCTGCAACACCTTGCCTTTAACCGAAGACCCCGCATATCCCAAGTTAAAATTGCTATCGGTGGCACCATTGTTTGCCGAAGCAATCCGCCGGATTCACAATAATGTCTCCGTAAGTGTGCTCTTTAATTAAAGCAGTCACGCAGCCTGCTTGCAAATCTCCCTGCGTTTGTTCCTGTGTTCCTGGCGAGTAGTTCTTACTCGCCAGGAATTGTTTTTAGAAGGTCCGGGATGCTCACCATTGGTTGACCACCGAAATAAACTTGGGGGACTTCACCCATAATAATGGCTTCGGTTAGGGGCACTTCGGATCGGATCTCCACAATGGAACGGAGCAAAGGGACGACAATCCGGACCATTGTTTTTACTTCTAAATATATTTTGTGCCGTGTTTGGTTAATCCCGGCTTCCTCAAAAACATCGTAGACCCGACTCTCCACCGTGCCGACCGGGACAATAACAATGGGAACATCGGGTCCCCGCCCCGCCAGCAATTGACTCCCCAACAACTGACCAAGGGGAAGATAGATCTTATCCTTGGTGTTTTTCATCAATTGTTGCACAGTAATCGTGGCATCTGAAGCCAGGCGGTTGATCTCACCGGTATTAGGTTGCATCAGTACAACCCGTCCCCGGTTATCCACTTTAACCGAGATTAAATCTTCGTAACGAATATTTTTGGCGACCTTCTCGCGAATCGCCTGATTGATTGATGTTGTCGCGATTACCCGGGCATGCGCTTCTGCTTTTGCTTGGATTACTGGTCGCAATTGATGATCGGCAAAGAGGAATCCGCCGGTCAGACAGAGAATAAATAGGACAAAGAGCAAAGTATTCTTTCTCAGGAAATTCGGTGGTAAAACCACTATTCGCCTTCTTTTTTTTAACCGCACCCGCATATGCCCACCGCCACCTTTTCCTTGTGACTGACTTGCTTTGTCAATCTTGTTTTCTCTCTTTTATCTTTATGTCATATTTAAAAATTCTGACCTAGGGAATGGCATGATCACCGTCTTTTTTCAAGCACTTTTCATGCCCGGCACGACATAATAGTCTTCTGTTTTCAAACATGCAATTCTTTAACCTACCAAACTGGGAGGGGCAGATTATGTCCAAACTACATAAACCTTTCGGCTTATCATGGCGTTTAATTACTATTGTCGTCGTTTCCGGTCTCTTGATCGGGGTCGCGGCTGGGATCATCTTTGGTTCGAAAATTCCGGACAACCCTCCGCCCCCGGTTGAAGCGACGATCATCTATGATATTAATGGTGATATTGTCCAACGACTTTTTCAGGAAAACCGCATCCCCGTAGATTTTGACCAGATCCCGGAGATGATGAAAAACGCGATCATAGCCGTCGAAGATCCGGATTTTTACAACCACCGGGGGATTAAAGTTAAAGCGATCCTCCGTGCCGTCTGGGTAAACCTTTTAGCCTGGGATTTCAAACAAGGCGGTAGTACCATCACCCAGCAGTACGCAAAAGTCTCGCTCTTAACCTACAAGAAAACCATTTCGCGTAAAGTTAAGGAGTGGTTCTACGCGATCAACCTTGAACGGAACTTATCCAAAAACGAGATCTTAGAACGTTACTTGAACTATATCTACTTCGGGAACGGCGCCCATGGGGTGGAGGCGGCGGCCCTACGTTATTTCAATAAACTCATCTGGGAATTGGAATTACCCCAGTTTGCTTTACTGGCCGGAATCATCCGTAGTCCCGGTTACTATTGCCCGTTTAAAAACCCGGAAAACGCCCTGGAACGTAGGGCATTTGTCCTCGAAAAAATGGTGGAAGCCAACTACATCACCCCGGAAGAGGCCGCCCAAGCCCAACAAACACCGCTGGGGGTGGACAGTCACGGTTCACGAATCCGGAATGCGCCCTTCTTTGTCGACCACATTATTCAGGAACTAACGGTCAAACGCAACTTGCTCACCGAAGAAGACCTCTATACCCAGGGTTACCGGATCTACACCACCTTAGACCTGCAGATGCAGGCCTTGGCCGAAGAAGCCATTATGGACCTGCCCACCGGAGAACCGGACCGTAATAATGTGACCCAACCGCAGATTGCTTTTGTCGCCATGGACCCCACCAATGGCCACATCAAAGCGATGATCGGTGGGCGCGATTGGCAAAATACCCAGTTAAACCGGGCGACTAAAGCCTATCGCCAACCGGGCTCCTGTATCAAACCTTTTGTTTACACCGCGGCCATTGATAGCCATAAGTTTACCCCCGCCTCTGTCTTGGTTGACGAGGAGATCGAATACCCCAACGGCGACGCTGGGGTCTGGATCCCCCGGAATTTTAGTAAAACATTCCAGGGGCCGGTTCGTTTACGTTCGGCCTTGGAGACCTCGCTCAACACGATCTCCGTTCGCCTCACCGACCAGTTGGGCGTGAGCACTGTCTTTAAAATGGCCCAAAACATGGGCCTGACGAGCCTGGTCTCCAGCGGCGAATTGAATGATATGGCCCTTTCCCCCTTGGCTCTGGGTGGTCTAACCCGCGGGATCACGCCCTTGGAATTGACCGCCGCCTATACACCCCTGGCCAACAAGGGGATCTACTCCGAACCCATCGCCATTCTTAAAGTAACCGACAGCCAAGGCCGGATTCTTTTGGAGAATTCGCCGCAGCGGCGCGTTGTAATCCGGGAATCGGTGGCGTACGTTGTTACCGATATGCTCAAAGGGGTCATTGAAAACGGCACCGGTCGCCGGGGACGGATCGGACGGCCGGCCGCCGGTAAAACCGGCACCTCGGATCAGGACACCAATGCCTGGTTCGTTGGTTATACGCCGGAGCTTATTGCCGGCGTCTGGATCGGTAATGACAGCCAAGCCCTGCCCCTGATCGTAAACAACACCAAAATTACCAGCGGCTACGCCGCCGAAATTTGGGGGAAATTCACCCGACGGGCCCTTGAGAACCGGCCAATCACCGACTTCCCGGTCCCCGCCGGTGTCTCCACCAATGTGGAGGTCTGTGCGGAGACTGGCTACCTGGCTTCGGCCTATTGCCCAGAGACCATCCGCGAGATCTTCATTGCCGGCACCGAACCGACGGATCCCTGTCCGACCCATTCCGCACCCGACCTTGGCAGTAAAATCATTCTCCAAGTTTGTCTCGACTCGGGAGCACTGGCCACCTCTTTCTGCCCGGCGGAACGGGTGATCTCCAAAACCTACTGGGCGGTAACTGGTACCGAAACCACCGACGGCAGTCCGATGCCAACCGAACACTGCCCGCTGCATGGTGAGACCCCGACCGAGGAGATTGTCCTGGAAATCTGTACCGAATCGGGCTTACTCGCCACTCCCTTCTGTCCCTTTGACGCCATCGAGACCATGACTTTTGCCCCCGGTGAAGAGCCGACCCTCCCGTGTAACCTCCATGCGGGGCGGAACCGCCGCCACTAACCGCGCGGATGGGGACTAAGCATAGTAAAAAAATACCGCCCTCCGGCGGTATTTTTCTGTGGGGTAAAGACGGCAAGAACATTACCCCAACCAAAGCAGGTCTCCCGCTGTTTTTTTTCATAAAATCATTTTTTTAGAAAAGCAGCTTCTGCCGGCGAATCCAAATGTTCTCCAAAAAGCCGATGGCCAAAAGGTTGGTAATCATCGAACTACCACCGGAGCTAATAAACGGCAACGGGATGCCCGTAATCGGCATAATCCCGATATTCATCCCGATATTCTCCAGGATGTGAAAGAGAAACATCGCCATGATTCCGGCGGCAACCAGCACCCCGTTTTTATCCTTCGCCTGTTGGATAATGACCAGAC
>JAAZDX010000270.1 GCA_012512605.1 Bacillota bacterium | reverse complement strand
GAGGCGATTATTAGGCTTCTACCTGGGGTTCTGGGTGACCCGGACGCGGCAAGGCTGGATTCGTTCAGCGGACCCGAGGGCATTCTTGATTATCCTCAGTACACGAAACCAGCGGATTATCGCGGTTTAAAGGTGCCCGCCATCCTCCTCTCGGGGGATCACGGGAAAATTGCCCAGTGGCGACGGCAGCAGGCAATCCTCCGGACGGCCCGCCGCCGCCCGGATTTACTGGTGCAATTGGAATTAACCGCGGAAGAACAGGAATTGATCGAAAATAACCGGCTTGCTTACGAAGATGGGCAGCCTGATTTTGGTGTGAAGGGAGGGAACAGTGATGAATCTGATTGATCTGGTGGAACAGGAACAACTAAAGAAAGATCTCCCGGTCTTCGGCCCCGGCGATACGGTCCGGGTTCACCTTAAAGTTGTGGAGGGGGAACGGGAAAGAATTCAGGTTTTTGAGGGGGTCGTGATTGCCCGTGCGAACGGAGGCCTCAGAGAGACCTTTACGGTACGGAAAATTTCCGGTGGAATCGGCGTGGAAAGGATCTTTCCCGTCCATTCGCCTATGATCGCCAAGATTGAAGTGGTGAGAAGAGGAAGAGTGCGCCGGGCTAAACTATACTATCTACGTAAACGTTCGGGTAAAGCGGCGCGGATCCGTGAGCGGTAAAGAGAAAGGATCACCTTCGGGTGATCCTTTGTGATTTTATTCACGAATAAGATAATTTCATTGTACTCAAGGACGAAGCACTGATTGGTGGATTGGATCATTCAAGCAAATTTGGAATAAAAGCCCGCTCGTCCCGGCTGTAAGGAGGTTTTAATGATGGCGCAACGCCGTGTTTTTCTTGTGGTTTTGGATGGAGTTGGGATCGGTGCCTTACCTGATGCCGCCCTTTATGGTGATGAAGGCAGTAACACTTTGGGGAATTTAGCGGCGGAAGTGGGTGGGCTTCGGGTTCCCTTCCTGACCACCTTGGGACTGGGGCGGATTGAACCCTTGGCGGGGGTGCCCGCGGTGGCAAACCCGTTGGGAGCGTACGGTAAGATGGCTGAAGCTTCAGCGGGTAAGGATACCATTACCGGTCACTGGGAAATGACCGGAGTAGTTTTAGACCGGCCGTTCCCGGTTTATCCCAATGGTTTTCCCGATGAGATCATCACGCCCTTTGCCGAAGCGATTGGCCGGGGCGTGCTGGGGAATAAAGCGGCCTCCGGAACGGAGATCATTGAAGAATTAGGCCCGGAGCATCTGGCCACCGGCGACCCGATCGTTTACACCTCGGCGGACAGTGTTTTTCAGATTGCCGCCCATGAGGAGATCATCCCCATCGACGAGTTGTACCAGATCTGTACGACCGCCCGCAAGCTCCTGCAGGGCGAGCATCAGGTCGCGCGGGTAATTGCCCGGCCGTTTATTGGTAAACCCGGTTCTTTTACCCGGACGAAACGGCGGAAGGATTTTTCCGTCGTGCCGCCGGAAGAGACGATCTTAGACCGGCTGGTCGCCAGCGGTATTGGTGTTGTTGGTGTGGGTAAAATACAGGATATCTTCAGTGGGCGGGGTTTGACCGCCAGTTACCATACGGGGGATAACGTCAGTACTTTAGAGCAGCTGTTGGTATTAGGTGCCGAGCTCGACGGACCCGCTTTGGTCTTTGCCAACTGTATCGATTTTGATAGTTTATACGGCCACCGGAACGATTCGGCGGGTTTTGCGGCCGCGCTCACCACCGCCGATGGTTATCTGGAAAGGGTGGCTGCGCAACTTCGGCCGGAGGATGTGTTGATCATCACGGCCGACCACGGGGGTGACCCGACAACGCCCAGCACCGATCATTCTCGGGAATATGTTCCTTTGTTGGTGGCCGGACCGTCGGTACGGCCGGGCGTGGCTTTAGGCGTACGGGCCTCTTTTACCGACGTGGCTGCGACGATTGCCGATCTCTTTGGCCTCGTGGGCTGGGGGAAAGGGACGAGTTTCTTCCAGGAAGTGGTCCCGACGGCAGAAAAATAAGAAAGGCCGCGAAAGGTTTTAACGGGTGAAACAAGAATAGATGATAGAACAGCGATTATCGTTGACTAAATAGAAAATCATTCCAGTTGTTTGCCGACATTGGTAAACACTACTGGTTTATACTGGTTTTAGGCGGCATGGTGAGTATCATGTTAAGATAATTCGATGTTTCAAATTTGATCGATTCCAATACAAGTTATACCAGTTATATCAGCAATAAGCAGTGCGAAAGGAGGGGGTGAACAAATGCGGATGGTTGATCTGATCAGTCGGAAACGTGATGGTCTGGAACACACGCCAGAAGAGATTGACTTTATTGTACGAGGAATCGTCGAGGGGAGTATTCCCGATTATCAACTGGCGGCGTGGTGTATGGCGGTTTATTTTCAAGGGATGACGCCGCGGGAAGCGCGTGATATGGCGGTGAAGATGGCCGCCACGGGGGACCAAGTTGACCTTTCACCGCTGCCGGGGGTGAAGATTGATAAACATTCCACCGGCGGTGTTGGCGATAAAACTTCTCTGGTGGTGGCCCCGCTAGTGGCAGCAGCCGGCATTCCGGTCTGTAAGATGTCCGGGCGCGGTCTGGGCCATACGGGGGGAACGATCGACAAATTAGAATCAATCCCTGGTTTTCGGACGGAACTTTCCCTTTCCGAGCTGTTTGCGCAGGTCAGAAAGGCTGGGGTTGGCTTAGTCGGGCAAACTGGAAATTTGGTCCCGGCCGACAAACAACTCTACGCGCTTAGGGACGTTACAGGGACAGTGGCCAGTATCCCCTTGATTGCGACCAGTATCATGAGTAAGAAACTGGCCGGCGGTGCCGATGGCTTCGTCCTTGATGTGAAGGTGGGCGATGGTGCTTTTCTAAAAACAAAAGCAGAAGCGGAAAAGCTGGGTGAATTGATGGTCGCAATCGGAAAAAACGCCGGCCGGAAGACGGTGGCGGTCCTTTCCGCCATGGACCAACCGCTCGGGAAGGCCATCGGCAACGCTTTGGAGGTCAGGGAAGCCCTTGCCACCCTCCGGGGCGAAGGCCCGGCCGATCTGGAAGAATTGTCTTTAGCCCTTGGTGCCCAGATGTTGGTTTTGGCCGGAGCGGAAGAAGAGGCGGCGGAGGCCAAGGCAAAACTGAAAGCGCTGATTACCAGTGGCGAAGGCTTGCGGACCTTTGGCCGCTGGATTGAGGGTCAGGGCGGCGACCCGCGGATTGTCGATGATCCACAACTCTTACCGCTGGCACCGTCCGTTGTTGGGGTCAAAAGCCTGCGTGCAGGTTATGTTACCAGCTGGGCAACGGAAGAATTGGGACTGCTCTCAATGCGTTTGGGAGCCGGACGGGCACGGAAAGAGGACCCGATTGATCACCGTGTTGGTCTGGTAATTGAGAAGAAGATCGGGGACTGGGTTGAAGCGGGAGAGGAAATTGCCAAGGTCTATGCCCGTTCCGAGGCGGAAGCGGCCAGTGGGGTAGCGGCGGTCTTGGCTGCGGTTCAATTAGCACCGACGCCACCACCAAAAAAACCCTTAGTGATCGGGTATATCATTTGATTGGCAAAGCGCCCTTGATCCTTTTTCCATTGTCCACAGCGGAAAGATAAGCTAAGATGAGACTAGGATCAACAGCAAAGTTCTTGTTATGTTATAAACCAAATAAAGGAGTGAGATGATGGGGCTGAAAACTTTTAAAAAGGGGATTCATCCCCCAACTAATAAAGAAATGACGGCCTCTTTACCGGTGGAAGTATTACCG
>JAAZDX010000269.1 GCA_012512605.1 Bacillota bacterium | reverse complement strand
GGTATAGGCCGCAAAAACATCCTCCTCGCTACGGTAGGCGCGTTCGGTTTCCAAGTAGACCGCCGGTTCCCCCGGTTTTTTGGAAAATTCGCGTTCCAGTTCGATACTGGTCCGTCCGCTTGTCGACGCATATGTAATTCCGTCCAGTATACCTTGGTAAAGAGCAGCTAAGGCCTGATAATTATTGGAATGGGGGTTGGGCGAACGAACCTCAAAACGGGTCGCCGCCGGGTTGTTTTGTTCCCGAATCAAACCCACCAACACGGTACGGTTCCGCGAGGGAAGGGTAACATCGTGGCCGACCGAGGCAACAATACAGACCGGCGCTTCAAAGCCCGGTTGCAAACGGTTGAACGCATCATTGGAAGCGGTAATAAAGGCACCGATTGCCTCGTAGTTTTTCAGAATACCCATTAAAGCGCCCCACCCAATCGGGCTCAGAAAATCCTTCTGCCCATCAGCCGGAGTAAATAAATTCCGGACGGACCCGTCCTTGAGTTTTACCGCTAAGCCTACATGGGCGTGGCCGCCGCTTCCGGCCACTTGTTCCATGGGTTTGGCCATAAACGTAACTTCCAACCCGTGCCGGCGGAAAGCTTCTTTGATAATAATCCGTGCCAGCAACTGATTGTCGGCCGCTTGCAAGGCACCGCTATAGCGCCAGGTCACCTCCAACTGCTCCATCACATGGGTCAATCCCCCGTCTTCACCGATCTGCGCCTTTACGCCACCGACTTCTTTATGGCCCATCTCCGGTTCCAAGCCGTAGGCTTCCAACAAAAGAAGGGAAGATTCCAGAGCGGTCCGGACCACACCCTTCGTCCGCTTCCAATACTGTTCCCGTAAAACCTGGGAGGCTGTAAGTTGTTCAATATCCGCCTTTTCATTGGGGGTTTTTACCCAAAACTCCAGTTCAGTAGCTGACGTTAAAAGGATCTCCTCGATTTGATCTGGCTTTATCCCCATCTCCAGGAGCGATGTGGGGTGACGGCGGATCAATTCCATCAGTTCCCGGTTCACCCGTTCCTCCACCCGCCGCAAGACCGATCGGGAATCAATCCGTTTGTTCCCGTGGATGAGAAAAGAAGGGATCCGCTAAGTACCCACCGGTAAGCGGGTTTGGGGGTCAAGATGTTCGTAGTTGTAATCGATAAACCAATTAACTGAGGTATCGGCTTCAAAATCGACTTTTCCGTCGTTTAAAGTAGCAATCCCCGGCAAGACCACACTAGAACCGTCGGTATGGATCTCCCCCCGGAAAAACTTATCCGTATCTTTCAGAAAAACGGCTGTTGGAATTTTGGCATCAGTATCATTCCCACCAAGATCCACCCCGACCATCGACACAAATTTAATCTCCGGCCTTTGGTGGATAATTTTTTTCAAGTTTTCTGAATTACACTGGTCGGGGCTGATAAAATAAAGTAACTGCGCAGTCAAACTCCTCACCTTCTTAGAAAAATAATAGTCCGTCATTCTCCCGGTGCCAAGGACACCGCTAATCAGACCTGCTCCTGTCCGCCTCCGGGCCTGTCGTCCGCCGGGCTTAGTCATTATGTATTAATAAAGACTTGTCCCCATTAGTCTTTTTCGTTTTTTTCGTGCATCCTTGCTTTAGACCTGATTAAAATTACATATAATTATAGCATGAAGAGGCGACAACGTCATTGAAAAAAGTTAAAAACGGCGTATAAACCGATTAGTTCTACATATAATATAAATGCCCTCTTCTCAAGGGATCAAGGGCAAAAAAAGAAAGAACCTGGTTCTGGTGACCGGGTTCTTTCTTTTTTACCTTTCCCGTTTTCTCGCCCGCAATTTCTCGCTTAAAACGAATGCCAGTATCTTCGCTGGACTGACGGGCCGCCGAATGGTGTCCTCGCCTGATTTTAATTTATTGGTAAAGGATTTTTTGCAAAAAAACACTTATTAATCCATTTTTTATGCGGAAAATAAAGGGTTTGCGGCCGCACTGGCCAATAATGGGCATAAGCGAAGATTGGTTGAAACGCTTGGAGGAATGATTTTTGAAGCAACGCTTAAAACAGATCAAAATCGCCTCGGCCATCGGTATTTTAGGCAATATGACCCTGGCCTTGGTCAAAGTAATTCTCGGTTTCATCGCCGGCAGTTTAGCCGTTGTTAGCGACGGGGTTGACAGCGCAACTGATGTTTTAAGTTTTATCATCATCTTTTTCGCCCTTAAAATAATGGCCCAAGAACCCGACGAAAAACACTCCTACGGCCATTACCGGGCGGAAGCCCTCGCCACCCTCTATATTGCCTTTATGATCCTCTTCGCCGGGGTTCAACTGCTCATCTTCGCGCTGACCAGGATCATAACGGCCGACGCCAGTCCGATCCCTTCCCGCCTGGCTGTTGTGGTCAGTTTTGTCTCCGTCATCGGCAAACTGTTGCTCGCCCTTTACCAGTTTCGAACCGGGCGTAAAACAGAAAGCGCCATGCTGATCGCTAATGGCCGCAATATGCTGGCTGATCTCTATGTTTCCCTGGGTGTCCTCGGCGGCACGTTTGCCACGATTACCCTCCAGATCCCCTTGATTGATCATGTGGTGGCCATGTGCATTGCGGTCTGGATCATCTGGACGGCCGTGCGAATTTTTCTTGATGCTAATACCGAATTGATGGACGGAGTCAATGATACTTCCATTTACCAGGCGGTATTTGACGCCGTTGACCAAGTTGAAAACGTCACCAATCCACACCGGACCCGCATCAGAAAACTGTCCAATCTTTACCTGATTGATCTCCATATCGAAGTCGACGGCGCGCTTACCGTCGCGGAAGGACACGAACTAGCAATGGAAGTGGAGCAGGTTTTACGGCAGAAGATAGAAAACCTTTATGATGTAGCCGTTCATGTTGAACCCCTTGGGAACCTGGAGAAGGAGAAATTTGGCCTATCGCCCCAGAAGTTAAGCGACTAAGCGGTTAACAGGACAGCCGGTCGCCCTCATCCTGCTTTGATTTATTTCCCTTCGTGTAATTAATCTCGCCGGCCAAGGCAATTACCTAAAAGGATGTTAACCCCGGATAAATTGGGAAGACGGCAGGATTTGGCTCTTTTCGACATCATGATAGCCAAAAAGCCTTAGCACCCAGTTCCGCCAGTTGTCTAAGCCGACCCCACTCCGACAAGAGAGTTTAAGCAAGGGAACGCCGGGATTAACGGTCCGTAGCCGATTCTGGAAGCGGGACACGGAAAAATCGGTAAATGGCAAAAGATCGATTTTGTTGAGGACAACCAACTCCACCTCTTTGAAAAGACGCGGATACTTCAGCGGCTTCTCATCGCCTTCGGTTACGCTAAAGACAAAGACCCGTAAGATATCGTCATGGCTCTTCGGCAGCGAATAACCGGTGCGACCGGATAACTCATAAAACACAAGTTCCCGAAGGTCATCCGGAGACGGTTCGGTGGGAACTTGCAAATTTCCATTGTTCATAACCGCCGGAATCCCCGCGGCTCTAAGTCTTTCCAGATCAAAAATGGATTGTGGTTGGTAATAGACGGCCCGAATTGCCAACCGCCCACCAAGGGTTTCATGGGTCCTCCGGATCAACTCCGTCTTCCCTGATCCGGTATTCCCTAATAAATAAAGATTCTTCGCCATTAAATCACCTCTCTTCCCTATTATTACGCAAATAACCAATTTTTAAGCAAAAAATGGCTTTACAGTATAATCGTTCCTGTAAAGCCATTTTTCTGTAATAATCGTCTTTTCTTGTTCGGCAGACCAGTAATAACCCAATCACGAAAGGGTCCTTTGGCAAACGGCCACCCGGGGCCAGCCGGAATAATCTTGATAAGAAAGGACGGTTGCAAAGCCGGCGGCCTTCGCTAGCTGCTCAATCACGGGAAACTGGTCATACCCGTGCTCCAAAGCCAGAAAACCATCGGGAGCCAAATAGGTGATGGCTTCGGCTATAATCCGGGCGATCACCAGGGTCCCGCTAGGGCCTCCATCCAACGCCTGCCGTGGTTCATTTCGGACTTCTGGTGCCAAAGTCGGAATGACCGCCGTTGGGATGTAAGGTGGGTTGGTGACAATTCCGGAATAAACCGGTCGGTCGAGACCGGCCAGCGCGGCAAAGAGATCACCGCAATAAAAATTGATCCGTCCCGATAAGCTATGCGCTTCGGCGTTCGCCGCCGCCACTTGTAAAGCATCGGGCGAAAGATCAACGGCATCAATCTGAAAATCCGGTAAGTAATGGGCCAGTGCAATAGCGATCACCCCACTTCCGGTCCCCAGCTCTAACAGGCGTCCGGTGCCCAAAGGCCGACACCGCGCAACCGCCTTTTCGACCAGGATTTCGGTCTCCGGCCGGGGGACTAAAACGGCGGGCGTAATCTGAAACTCCCAGTTTAAAAAGGACTTTTCTCCCGTAATATAAGCAAGCGGCTGACCGGACAGGCGATGGCGAATCAGATCCTTGTAGGCACTGATCTCGGAGGCGGTCAAAGGACGATCGCCCTCAATATACAACCGTAGGCGATCGGTCGCCAGGAGGTGGGCCATTAAGAGTTCGGCTTCAAGCCGGGCTGCTTCGAATCCCCGTTTGGCGAAGAAGCCGGCCGTTTCCTTGAGCACCGTCTCTACGGTAAGGCTCATGCCACTCCTCCCTCATTCATCGCCTGCAACTTCTCGGCCTGTTCCGAGATGCGCAGCTTCGAGATTAATTCCTCTAAATCCCCGGCAATGATACTATCCAAGCGGTAAAGGGTCAGATCGATCCGGTGGTCGGTGACCCGGTTCTGCGGAAAATTGTACGTTCGGATCCGCTCGCTCCGGTCACCAGATTTGACGATACTTCGCCGGGTAGAAACCATCTCTGCTTGTTGCTCCTGCTGCAACTTATCAAGAAGCCGCGCGCGTAAAATTTTTAACGCCTTCTCTCGATTTTTATGTTGTGACTTCTCGTCCTGACAGGTCACCACCATGCCAGTGGGCAGATGGGTGATCCGCACCGCCGAATCGGTCGTATTGACACTCTGTCCACCATGGCCGGAAGAGCGGTAAACATCGATCCTGAGATCATTTAAGTCAAGCTCCAGTTCGATCTCTTCCGCTTCCGGCAGAACTACCACCGTGGCCGCTGACGTATGAATCCGTCCGCCAGTTTCGGTTTCGGGAATCCGTTGGACCCGATGGACCCCACCTTCGTATTTTAATTGGCTGTAAGCGGCCTTACCTTCGACCATAAAGATTACTTCTTTAAACCCGCCGAGTTCAGTGGGGTTAGAACTCAACAGCTCAACGCGCCAACCCAGTTTCTCGGCATAACGGTTATACATCCGGAAGAGATCGGCCGCGAACAATGCGGCTTCATCGCCACCGGTCCCCGCCCGGATCTCAACCAGCACGTTCTTTTCATCATTAGGATCCTTAGGCAGAAGCGCCACCTTCAATTCGGCTTCTGCCTCCATTAACTGCCCTTGTAGCGCATCGATCTCCTGCTGAAGCAGTTCAGCTTCTTCCGGAGTAAGATCCTCCTGTAATAACTCTTTCGCCGTCTCAAGATCGCTTTCCAACTGGCGGTAATGCCGATAGGCAGTAACAATGGGCAATAATTCGGCTTGGCTCTTCCCTAATTTCCGGATTTCTTCCGGATCCGCCGCCACCGCTGGATCCGCCATGCTGCGCTCGAGTTCGTTATATTTCTCCTCTAACGCCATCAGTTTATCAAACATAAATTTACCTCTCCCACCATTTAAGCCTCTTGTTTATTAATTGGCAAAACTTTTTTACTATTATTCTCCAAGGCGAGAATCTCTTTCAACGCCAAAATGGCCACTTCCAGTTGGGCGTCATCGGGCTCCCGAGTCGTTAACCGCTGCAGCATCAAACCGGGTGCGCTCAGGATTCGCCATAAAAGCATCGATTGGTGTTTACTGGAGACTTTTATGATCTCATAGGAAATACCAGCAATCAAAGGTAACAAAAGAATCCGCGAAATAAAACGCATTAAAAAAGTCTGTTCGCCGAGGAAGGAGAAGATCACCGCACTGACCACAACAACGTAAAGCAGAAAACTGGTCCCACACCGGGGGTGTAAGGTTGATTTCTCGCGCGCATTTTCGGTGGTCAATTCTTCGTCTGCTTCATAGGTGTGAATCACTTTATGCTCAGCGCCATGATAGGCAAAGACCCGTTGGATATCGGAGAGTAAGGATATGACCGTAATATAAATGACAAGAATCATTGCCCGCATCAATCCTTCAAAAAGATTACGCCACAATGTTCCCGGCAACACTTTGGCCACCAAACCACGGAGGAAAAGAGGAAGGGCGATAAAGAGCACAATGGTCAAACCAATCGCCATCAGGATCATTAACGTCATTTCCCAAAAGGTAAGTTCTTCGTCTTCGCTCTCCATTACTTGGTTGGCCGAATATTGTAAAGACTTCATTCCAAGAACCAGGGATTCTCCTAAAGCAACAATCCCACGGATAAAGGGCAAACGGAGAACCGGATGTTTTTGGGTATAAGAGCCCACATTATCACTGAAGACACAGGTTTCGTTATTCCCTTTCCGAACGGCAATCGCGTAGTGGTGTCGGCCGCGCATCATAACACCTTCGATGACCGCTTGCCCACCATACTGGTAATTATCCGCCACCAGATCACCCCTTTACTTGTAATCCCAGTAAAATATTGGTTGATTTGGCCAATGATCAAAGAGAGATGCCGAACCGCAAGGCGGCATCTTAGTTTATTCTCCCTTGTCGCTCTTGTCCTCACTTAACTTTGAATTTTTATCTTGAGGATAACCGATCGACCCGCCTAACACAATTTGATTTGCTTCGTAATTCAACCCGTAAAACCATCGGAGGGACGTGATTCAATTTTATGCTCTTTCGCGTGCAGGCAGCAGTCAGTACGCGACTAGGTTGCCAACATGGGTGTTACATAGTTTAAAACAGAGCAGATCTGCTCTGTTTTAAACTTGCTTTCCGGCTTTTTCCATCCGTTTTTGGAATTTTTCCACCTGGCCGCCGGAGTCAACAATTCTTTGTTTACCGGTAAAAAAGGGATGACAGTTTGAGCAGATCTCAACCCGAATCTCTTTTTTCGTGGAACCAGTTTCAAAGGTTTCGCCACAGGCACAGGTCACTGTTGCTTTACCATACTGCGGTTGAATATCTTTCTTCATCAGGGTGCACCTTCTTATCGATTTTTAACTATGTCATTATAACACAGGCTTGGGTTTTCCGCAATAATCCCTCTTCGCCTGTACTTGCCGTCTAACAACCGGCTTTTTCCCTTAAAACCTCCACCTTATCCAGGCGTTCCCAAGGCAGATCTAAATCGGAACGACCAAAATGCCCATAACAAGCGATTGGGCGGTAGAGCGGCCGTTGCAGGTCAAGATCTTTAATGATTGCCGCCGGACGTAGATCAAACACCTCCTGCACCAGCGCTTCAAGTTCGCCCGCCGGCAAAATTCCAGTCCCAAAAGTATCAATGGTGATCGAAACGGGTTTTGCCACCCCGATCACATAAGCAACCTGTAATTCACATTTCCGGGCTAAACCGGCCGCAACAAGGTTTTTGGCCACGTAACGGGCGGCGTAAGCACCCGAGCGGTCCACTTTAGTCGGGTCCTTACCCGAAAAGGCACCGCCGCCATGACGGGCGACCCCCCCGTATGTATCCACAATAATCTTGCGTCCCGTCAACCCGGTATCCCCTTGGGGACCGCCGACCACAAAACGACCGGTGGGATTGATATAGTATTTAGTCTTTTCGTCCAGATACTCCCCAGAAATAACTGGTTTAATCACTTCCTCACGGATCCCTTCTTCCAGAACGCTCCGCTCTAAATTGGGATTATGCTGGGTCGAAACCACGATGTTTTCGATCCGGAGCGGGCGGTCTCCCTCGTACTCCACCGTCACTTGGGTCTTCCCATCAGGACGAAGCATTGGTAGGATCTTCTTTTTACGGACATATGCAAGTCTCCGCGCTAGGCGATGGGCTAAAGCGATCGGCATCGGCATAAACTCGGGGGTTTCATCGGTCGCGTAACCGAAGACCATTCCCTGGTCACCAGCCCCCAACAAACTCGCTTCCTCCTTCGATCCCGCTTTCACCTCTAAAGCTTGGTTGACACCCAGCGCAATATCGGGCGACTGTTCATCAATGGCCGTCAAGACCGAACAAGTATCACCGTCAAAGCCATATTTGGCCCTGGTGTAACCGATCTCTTTCACCACTTCCCGGGCGATCTTCGGAATCTCAACATAACAATTGGTGGTAATTTCGCCCATGATCATGATTAAACCGGTCGTTACCGCCGTTTCGCAAGCAACACGGGCTGCTCGATCCTCAGCCAGAATGGCATCGAGAATCGCATCGGAGATCTGATCGCAAATTTTGTCCGGATGACCTTCGGTCACCGATACCGACGTAAACAGACGACGTTCCACTTTTCAACCTCCTTTTTAGTCAACAAAAAACCCTTCGTTCAGGAAGGGTTGAGGATACTCATCTTCCATAAACTGGAGGGATTTAGCACCGTTTGGGTCTGCCCCAAGGTTGCCGGGTTTCATCGGGCCCTTTCCCTCCACCGCTCTTGATGAGTGGATATTAATTTTAATTAGATTATAAAGCTTTTACAGCGACCCGTCAAGCGTCCCCAAAGCCTTGTTTTACAGGTCATGTTGCCGCCAGGACTTCGATCAGTTGGTATAACTTATAATCGATCTGTTTTTTCCGGGCGATCGCATCCTCCATCGCTGACACCTTGATCTCATGGTCGACCCAACCAACCATTTTACCCTTTTCCCCCGCCAGGAGAAGTTCGACGGCTTTCGCTCCGAACTGCGTCCCTAATGTACGGTCAAGCGCCGACGGTAAACCGCCCCTTTGGATATGCCCGAGAATCGTAACGCGGGTATCTTTTTTAACCTTAAGGTTAATAAAGGTTGCCACCTTAAAAGCGGCACTGTCGGAGATGGAAATACCAGTCAACGGCTGACCAAACACCCCTTCTGCCACCAACACAATACTATGCCGGCGCCCAATTGCTTTCACCTTTTGGATCTGATGAACCACTTGGTCCAGATCCGGTTGGATCTCCGGAATCAGGACCGCATCAGCACCCCCAGCTAAGCCCGCATAGAGGGCAATAAAACCGGAGTTCTTACCCATCACTTCCACGACGTAGACCCGGTCATGGGATAAGGCCGTATCGCGGATTTTATTGATCGCATCCAAAACCGTATTCAGTGCCGTATCGAAGCCCACCGAAAGATCGGTACACTCAATATCATTATCAATGGTCCCCGGGATCCCCACAGTAGCAAAGCCCATACTGGAAAGGGCCTGCGCACCCCGGAAAGAACCATCCCCGCCAATCACAACAATGCCTTCGACCCCAAGGTCGTGGAGTTGTTTAGCCGCCTTTTCCCGACCTTCCTCCGTCTTGAACTCCTGCGAACGAGCGGAATGCAAAATGGTCCCGCCCCGGTGGAGTATATCAGAAACCCCCATCGACGTCAGTTCGATGATCTCTCCGGTTATTAAACCTTGAAAACCCCGTATAACACCAAAAACCTCGCTTCCAGCCTTCACAGCAGTCAAGGTCGCCGCTCTGATCGCGGCATTCATCCCGGGAGCATCGCCTCCGCTGGTGATAATCGCTATCCTTTTCATCTTTATATACCTCCTGTATTTACTGTTGAATAATCCTTATTCTTCAACATAGCGACCTAGCCGCCGGAATTTTTGGTATCGTTTGGTTAGTAACTCATTAGGATCCGAATTTATAATTGCGTTTAAATTTTTCAGAAGATGCGCTTTAATTTCAGCCGCCATTTCCTCGGGTGCCGTATGTGCTCCGCCCAAAGGTTCGGGGATAATCTCGTCAATTACTTCAACGGCCAGGAGATCCTCGGCCGTTATTCGTAAGACTTCCGCTGCTTCCGCTGCCCTTGACGCGTCTTTCCAGAGAATGGAGGCGCACCCTTCGGGTGAGATTACAGAATAATAGGCATTCTCCAACATCAAGATCCGGTCCCCGATCCCGACCGCGAGCGCCCCACCGCTTCCCCCTTCACCGGTGATTACGACAATAATCGGTACCTTAAGGCCCGACATCTCCATAATGGCTTTGGCCACCGCTTCGCCCTGTCCTCTTTCCTCCGCTTCTTTTCCGGGATAAGCACCCGCCACATCCACAAAGGTAATAATCGGGCGCCCGAATTTTTCTGCCTGTTTCATTAGGCGGATTGCTTTCCGGTATCCTTCGGGATGGGGCATCCCAAAATTACGGTAGATATTTTCTTTTGTATCGCGGCCTTTCTGGTGCCCCAAAATCGTTACGGGGGTATCTTCTAAATAAGCGAGGCCTCCAACTAACGCCGGATCATCACGGTACAGCCGGTCACCATGCAATTCAATAAAACCAAGAAAAATAAGTTCAATATATTCGAGAAAAGTAGGCCGTTTTGGATGTCGGGCAATCTGTACTTTTTGCCATGGGTTCAAATTCTTGTAAATTTCCACTTTCAAGCTGCGTGCTTTCTCTTCGATCCGGGCGATCTCCTCCGACAT
>JAAZDX010000268.1 GCA_012512605.1 Bacillota bacterium | reverse complement strand
TTATTTACCTTTGAATCTTTATACCATATTATACTGCGGTTTCTTGGGCCTACCCGGCTTGATCTCCTTATGTTTTTTGAAGACTTGGTTGTAGAGGGACAAGGCACACATTAGCGATCCCGGGAATACTATTATCCCGGTGAGGTGTTGCTCAAATGGACGATAAGGTTTCCTGCTCTTTTTGCGGTCAATTAACCTATCGGGGACTTCGGATCCACGGGGAGGTGATCTGCTTCGCTTGTGAACAGCGGCTGGCCCGGTTAAACGTGGCCGATGCGGATTATCCCCAGTGGCTTGATGGTCTCCGTACCCTCTGGCATAAATGGTTGAAAGGAACGTAAGCGGCCTGGTTCCGGCAGAACCAGGTTTTTTTATTCGCTCCTGATCGAAAAAAGGAAGCAGGACCTTTATGTCGAAAAAAGTAGCAAAGGACGGCCCGTGGATGGGAAGACAAAATAATCATGGGACAAATGAAGGAGTAAGCATGAAACAGGGCGTTTTTATAACTTTTGAAGGGATCGACGGGTCCGGTAAGTCTACGCAAGCCCAGATGCTGGCGGCCCGCCTTACGGCGGAAGGCGTCCCTACGCTGATCACCCGGGAACCGGGGGGAACGGTGCTGGCCGAAAAGATCCGTGATCTACTCCTTTTTGCGGAGGAAGATCTGGCGCCGGAGACCGAAGTTCTCCTTTATGCGGCGGCGCGGGCGCAACATGTTCATAAAGTGATCAGGCCGGGGCTCGCCCGTGGTGCTGTGGTCATCTGTGAGCGGTTTACCGATTCATCACTAGCCTATCAAGGATTTGCTTCCGGAAACGATCCGGAGCTGATTCTGAAGATGAATACTTTTGCCACGGGTGGACTGGTGCCCAACCTCACTTTTTTGCTTGATCTCAAACCGGATCAAGGCTGGTGCCGGGTGCAGGAACGGAGTGGAAGCGAAGGAACGGACCGGATTGAAGCTAAAGGCCTTATTTTTCAAGAGAAGGTCCGCCAAGGCTATTTACAGCTGGCGGCTGCCGAGGCCGGAAGGTTTTGTTTGCTCAACGGTTCCGACCGGACAAAGGAAGAAATTCATCAGCAAATTTGGACGCTGTTTTTGGAGAAATTCCCCTTCATACCGGTTGGAAACGAAGGGAAAGGAGGATCATAAATGTTACTTCTGATCGCTGTGGTTCAGGATCAGGATGTAAATCGTCTGCTCACTGCCTTGCTGGAGAAGGGCTACCAGGCGACCAAACTGGCTAGCACCGGAGGTTTCTTGCGTCAAGGGAATACTACTTTATTGATTGGTGTCCAGGAAGAACAGGTCGAAGCGGTCAATGCGATTATTAAAGGAGTTTGCCGGACCAGGAAAGGGTTGGTTAGTCCGATGGCGGTGGTGGACCAAACCCTAAACACCTACATTCCGACCCCGGTTGAAGTAGAGGTCGGTGGGGCGACCATATTCACCCTGAAAGTTGAATCTTTCGAAAAGATTTAGGAGTGAAGAGGAATGCGGATTAAAGGCGTCGGAACCGAATCGTCTCCTCCCCCGACCGAGCGGGGCGAATTAAACCCGGAGAACGTGGGTAAGGTGGCGTTTAAGCAGATCCTTAAAAACGCCGGCCAGCAAGAAGCAGCCAGCTGGGATCAACTTTTAGGCCGGGTTGATGAAGCCGGTAAGCGACTGTTAAAACAGCCGAGTATGGAGACCCTCCGTTCCTACCGGTCGGCGGTGCGTGGTTTTCTGAAAGAAGCGCTTCGCGGTAGCTACCAGATGAAAGGGGAAAGCCGTTGGGACCGGCGGGGTAACCGCCGGGTGTTCAGTGTGGTGCAGCGCCTCAACCAAGCGTTGGAAGAGTTAACAACGGCGGTTTTAGAGAAAAACGCCGAGCCGATGACAATGATGGCGAAGATCGATGAGATCCGTGGTTTATTGATTGATTTATACTACTGAAGCGCACTTTTTAAGGAAGGCTTTTTCCGTTGTATCCACAACCAGATTCCGTTACAATATATTATGGTGTTTACTCATAATCATCCTGTTTGATTTTTTTAGAGACATGTTTTTGCCGTGGGCTGACGCGCGGAAAGGAAAGACAAGGAGAAATGATTGTGACCGAAATACTTGCAGACAGGCGCTTTGCCGAACTACAAAGGGTCTTTGCCAGCGGGAAGGCCAGCCATGCTTATCTGTTTCTGGGACCCCTTAACCCGGAAAATGAAGCGGGGATTCGACGTCTCGCCCAAACTCTGCTTTGCCTGGCGGAACGGGATAAACC
>JAAZDX010000267.1 GCA_012512605.1 Bacillota bacterium | reverse complement strand
TTTGTCGTGGAAGCATGTGAGTTTCGCCGTTCCTTTCTTTATCTTTCACCCCAGATTGCGGTAATTACCAATGTTGACTGGGATCATCCCGACTGTTTTCCCACGGCGGGGGCAGTGGTGGATACCTTTAAAGAATTTATCGCGCTGGTGCCTCCAGAGGGGAAAATCGTCCTCTGGCAGGAAGATCCAAACCGACAGGAGTTGCTCAAGGCGGCCAAAGCCAAGGTTTTGACCTTCGGGTTATCTCCAGAAGCCGATTGGTACTGTACTGAAGTTGAACCGGTTGCGCCGACGGGGATCAAAGGTAAACTGCACTACAAAGGGGACTTGCGTGGTGAGTTAGTATTAAAAGTCCCCGGCGAGCATAACCTGCGCAATGCCTTGGCAGCGCTGATCGTGGCGTTGGAAGCCGGTGTGCCGCTCCCGAACTGCCTTCGATATCTCCAAACGTTTACAGGGGTTCGCCGCCGTTTTGAATTAAAAGGAGAAGCCGGTGGTGTCGTGGTGGTCGACGATTACGCCCACCACCCGGTCGCGATCCGTAACACCCTGGCGACTGTTAAAAAACAATATCCGGGCCGGGTCTGGTGTGTTTTTCAACCCCACCTTTTCAGCCGCACAAAACACCTTTTTACCGAGTTTACCCATGCCTTTGGTGACGCTGATATTCTGGTCTTGGCCGATATCTACGCCGCTCGTGAGGTTGATCGGGGGGAGGTTTCCAGTCGGCTTTTAGCGGACGAAACACGGAAACACCATCCCGATGTCCGGTACCTTGGTGGTATTGAAGAGATTAAGGAGCATCTTTTAAAGGAAACAAAGCCGGGGGATTTAGTGCTGACGATGGGGGCGGGCGATATCTTTCGGGTCGGCGAAAAATTTCTCCAGGCGCAAAGGGCAAGGGGACAAAATTAAGACCAAGTAAAAAAGGGATTTTGCCAAAGGAGTCCTTCTGTTCTCTGGAGAAAATCTACCAGAGAACTTTTTCTGTGCGGCAGAGTGGGAAGGAGAGTACCGATGACCAAAGTTGCCCTTGCCGGTTGTGGCAGTTACGAGCGGAGCGTGGTGGAAAGTGCGGTCCGCAAAAGCCTGAATGAACTGGGGGGTCTTTCGCGCTTCGTCCGTCCCGGCCAAAAAGTGCTGGTCAAGCCCAATCTACTGGCGGCGGAACCGCCAGAACGGGGGGTAGATACCCACCCGGAAGTGGTCCGGGCGGTCCTCAAAGAACTATTGGCCCTTGGTGCCCAGCCGCTGGTGGGCGATAGCCCCGGCCTCGGAAGTTTGGCGCGGGTCGCGCAAAAGGCTGGCATTACCCAGGTCTGTCGGGAACTTGGTGTTCCGTTAGGTGTTTTTACTCAGGAAATCGAGGTGAAGGCACCCCACGGGAAGATATTAAAAAGCTTTCCGCTGGTTGAAGAAATAGCCCAGGTTGATGCAATAATCAATCTTCCGCGGGTCAAAACCCACGGGCTGACCCGCTTAACGGGGGCAGTAAAAAATCTCTTTGGTTGTGTCGCCGGGTTACGCAAGGGTGAGATGCATTTCCGGCTTCAGCACGCCGATGTTTTCAATGAGATGCTCATTGATCTGGCCTTGACCATCAAACCAGTTCTGAACATCGTTGACGGGGTGATGGCGATGGAAGGCGCCGGTCCACGCAACGGAACCCTGCGCTTTATGGGTTTGATCATCGCCGGGGCCAATCCTTTTGCCGTTGATGCCATCATTGCCCGGTTGATCGGAATAGAGCCCGCTAGCGTTCCCCTCCTGGCTTTAGCCGAAAAAAGGGGGCTTCCTGGTCTTGCGGAGACAGGGGTCGAGATCCGGGGAGAAGAGTTGGACGCCTTTATTCTTGCTGATTTCAAGGTACCCCCGGCGTCAACGCGCATTGGCTTTCGGGTTCCTCCGGTTGTGAACGCCTTTTTCCGCCGGTACGTTTCGCCTTACCCGGTGATCAAGGAGAATTGCCGAAAATGTGGGGTTTGTCTCCAAGCATGTCCAGCCCAGTTGATCACCGAGGGTCCCGACAAAGTGATGATCGATGAGCGTCAGTGTATTCGCTGTTATTGTTGTCAAGAGTTCTGTCCCCATGATGCCATTGAATTAAAGACCACATTTTTCGGGCGTTTGCTCTAAAGGCTTTTTAAGATCCGGGCGAGCCGGAGAAAGGTTTTTTTCTCCTTTTTTGCTAGGGCTTCATCGATCTGGGCCAACAATTTCGTCCTTTGCACTTCGTTTTCGGCTTCGATTAATAAGAGTTTAATCTCCAGGTCCATCTGGAGACTGTCTACTTTGTCCTGGGCAACCGGGAGCGGGAATTCTTCTAGAACATCACGGTAAAGTAGGCACCGGTCCCGACCGGGGAAATAAAAAGTTAGATAAATAGCGCCTTCGCCTGTGCTGGACACGTATTCCATCACATCGGGGGGATCGGAGAGGACTAAGTTATAGGTGAGCAAAACCGCCGGGGGCATTCCCGTACCTTGACTTGAGATTACCAGGAGTGGGCGGAGAATACTCCCGTGTCGGACTATTTTAATCCGTTGTAATGTTTTTTCTTCTTTGAGCAGTGCACAAAGGATGCGCCGGGGGCTTTCACCACGAAATTCACAATGGGCGAGGAACCATTGGATAAAATTTATTTTGGCCAAGGGACTGACCAGTGGTTGCTTCAAGGCAGGCACCTCCCTACTATATTAATATTACGGTTGGTTCGGTCTGATGAATCGTATTTCCGCCTTTTAACGGTGGTTTCTGGTCAGGCCGACCGGTGTTATTGACCATGTTGTTACGATGCTTTTCTTTTTTAATTCTTGAGTAGAGGCTGGGGAAGAAACTGAGGAGCGGAAATTCGGAACCGGCAAATTCGGTCCTAGTCAGCGCTTGCCTTTTAGGGGAAAAATGCCGTTATAATGGCAAGGGCTATACTTTACCCGACTTGGTCGAAGGTCTTAGCGGTTATTCTGTTGTTCCAGCCTGCCCCGAATTACTAGGGGGATTACCGGTTCCGCGACCTCCTTGCGAACTCAGAGGGGGCGACGGGGAGTTGGTCTGGCAAGAACAGGCGGGTGTCTTTACCGAAGATGGTCGGGATTTAACGATAGCTTTTCGGGAAGGTGCTTGCAAAACGCTTGAATTGGCGCGAAAAAACGGCGTTAAAATGGCTGTTTTAAAGGACCACAGCCCATCTTGTGGCTGCAATAAGATCTATGACGGTAGCTTTTGCCGTCGCCTGGTCACCGGGGTCGGAGTAACCGCTGCTTTGCTGAAAAAACACGGGATTAAGGTTATCGCTGAAACTGACTGGTCGATGCAGAGGAGGAGCAACGATGTCTAAAAAATACCGCTGGTTAAAGATTACCGGGCCTTTGTTGGCTGTTGTCCTCTTTTTTCTGATTGTCAATAGTTTTTTCCGTGAAAATTATTATTTGTTGGCGGAGCGTAATGCTTGGGAGGAAAAGGCAAAGACTCTCGAAGAAAGCTATCAAAAGTTGCAGAATGAAAACGAAGAATTAAAACAGGTTTTGGACCAAGGACGGCCAGGCCTGATCGTGACCATGCTTGACTTTACACCGGAGGGTTTTCATCCTCCAAACCTTCTAACTTACCAGTTAAAAATCGAAGTGGCGAATTGGTCAAGCCAAGCAATCCCGGCGGGGAGTGGCGAGGTGTTGTTTGCACTGCGGCATCCGGGAGCCGACGCATTTTTACGTAGCTCGTGGTGCCGGATAATGCTGCCGCCTTTCCAGCCGGAAGAGGTAAAAACATTGTCTTTAGCGGGGGAATTAACAGCAAATCCCTGGGAAGAACTGTTATTAATGGTCAGCCTTAACCAGCAACCGGGCGTGGCCAAAGTAGAGGTCCAGTTACCAGCAGCCACGAACGAGTAAGTCCTGGAGTAAGCTGAGGGGAAAGGGGTGCGGAGGATGAAGAGGCCGGATAAGGACCTTTATTATCTGGATATTGCGGCCGCGGTCGCGAAACGTTCAACCTGCCTGCGTCGGCACTTTGGCGCGATCATCGTTAAAGCCGACCAGATTATCAGCACCGGGTATGTGGGTGCCCCCCGTGGCAGTATTAACTGTATAGATTTGAATGATTGCCCGCGGGAGAAAGCCGGGATCCCTTCCGGCGAACGGTATGAACTTTGCCGTTCGGTCCATGCGGAGATGAACGCGATTATTCATGCCGCGCGGACGGATATGCTCGGATCGACCCTTTATTTAGCTTGTCTTACGCCCCGGACCGGCGAGCGGGTAACCGGGGTGCGCCCTTGTAAAATGTGTACGAGAATGATCATTAACGCTGGAATTGAGTGGGTGGTAACGGATGCCCCTGACGGGGGGGTATGCCGTTATGCGGTTGAAGACTGGGTAAAACAGGACCGGGGTATTTGGAACAAAGAAAACATTAGCGGCTATTGAACGACGAAAGTAATTATTAAAAGCTAATATTTTGTTGGGTCCGTAAGTAAACATAAATAATGTGCGGAAGGAGCGATTTGGTTGGCTTATCGTATTACGCTAATCCCGGGTGACGGGACCGGACCGGAAATTACGGCAGCGACGAAAAGGGTGATTGAAGCAACGGGCGTTGATCTTGAATGGGAAGTGCAGCACGCGGGTGTTGATGTCCTGGCCGAGAAAGGGACGCCGCTACCGGATGAGGTGTTGGCTTCAATCCGCCGGAACAAGGTGGCTTTGAAGGGGCCGATTACGACCCCGATTGGAACCGGATTCCGCAGCGTAAATGTGGCTTTGCGGCAGGCTTTAAACCTGTTTGCCTGTGTGCGGCCGTGTAAATCCAACCCCGGAGTGCGTTCGCGCTACACTGACGTAGACATCGTTTTGGTCCGTGAGAATACGGAAGACCTCTATGCCGGTGTCGAGTTTGATGCCGAGACCCCGGAAGCCAAAAAGGTCATTGAGATGGCACCGGCGGGTAAGATCGACCCGGCAGCGGCGATCTCCATTAAACCGATCTCCCGCGCCGGGAGCGAACGGATTTATCGTTATGCCTTTGAATACGCCCGGCGTCACGGCCGCCGCAAAGTTACGGCGGTGGCCAAAGCCAATATAATGAAATTTACCGACGGCCTTTTTTACCGGGTCGGACGGGAGGTCGCCAAAGAATACGAAGGGGTAATCGAATACAACGAGGTCCTGGTGGATGCCCTCTGTATGCAGCTGGTCCAGCGGCCAGAGAACTTTGATGTTTTAGTCCTGCCCAACCTCTACGGGGATATTGTTTCGGATGTCTGTGCCGGATTGGTGGGCGGTTTAGGGGTAGCCCCCGGGGCAAACATCGGAACGGAAGCGGCGCTTTTCGAGCCGACCCATGGATCGGCCCCGAAGTATAAAGGACAGAACAAGGTGAACCCGTGCGCCATGATCCTGTCCGGTGTTTTGATGCTGCGGCATCTGGGGGAGGAAGCGGCGGCCGACCGTTTGGAACAAGCCGTGGCTGCGGTGATTCGCGAAGGAAAGGCCGTGACCTACGACATGAAAGAAGACCGGAACGATCCCACTGCGGTTGGCACCAGTGAGATGGCCGATGCGATCATTGAGAAATTGAAACAGAACTAGATCAAAAGAATACTGTACCAAAAATTCGATTCAGTGGGGAAGACCATTCGGCTTCGGTGGTAGATGTGGTAAAGGAAATCATCTATACGCGCTGCGCAACCAGTGACGGGAAGGATTACCGAATAATTAATCAGCTAACCGATTTCGAGTGTAGAACCGCCCTTTTCCGGGCGGTTCTTTTGGTATTGCTGATTAAGCTAATCAAGCAGTTACCGGTAACGGATCGGATGCCCATGGTGATCGAAAGTAACTAAAAAAAGGGAGGTTCCATCTGTTTAATACCGCCTGGCCAATTGGTGAGGGTCTCTTTTGTATCCGTCCAAACTTCCCGGAACTTTTTTTGCAGGGGGGCGGGGAAGAGGGAAGTAGTCATTATTTCCATCTGTTTCGGAGGGTAGACCGGCAAAATTCGGTAACCCCGGTGGTCCCTGTTTACCCAGAGGGGCGAACAGGAAAGGAGTTCAATTTCCAGTCCGGGTGGCCAAAGTTTTTTGCGGAGGTGAAGGGTGAGCATTAATCCGCAGTCACTGTAGCGCCAGCGCTGGTTGGAGAGGAAATT
>JAAZDX010000266.1 GCA_012512605.1 Bacillota bacterium | reverse complement strand
TATACCCTTCCCCCTTTAAGGTATATATTTCCTTTCATCTATCCCTAACTTCTTCGACAAGTTCAAGGCAAATCCTCTTATAAAATGATTTCGGGGGAGTTCAACATCTTTATTCTCACGCCACCAGTCTCTAAATCCATATATACAGACCGGCCAACATTTCCGCCAACGCTACGGTTGGTAATCTTTAAACCCATTTCCGCTAGGATTTTTTCTACCGCCTCAATATTGCGCGCCCCGATCTGGAGCGTGTTGTTAACATCACTGAAGGCAAACATCTGGGCACCACCGGCAATCTTCACAACCATTCGTTCTTTTAGCGCCCCTTCTTGTCGCAGCGCCTCAAACAGGTCAGGGATGGCCGTATCCGCAAATTTACCACGGTTGGTCACTACCTTGTCCCTTGAGCCACTTGACAAGGAACTATCGGGCAGCATGATGTGGGCCATTCCACCCGCTTTTAAAAAAAAATCGTAAATGCAGACCGCAACACAAGAACCTAAACCTAAAGTGACAAGAACTTTTGGCGCTTTTGCCACTACAATTTCGGACATTCCGACCCGGATTGCTTCAGACATTCTCCCTTCACTCCCAACGCCTCTAAGATTGTTGCTAAAGATCCGGGGTCCGGAACTAAAAAGAAATGTCCATCAACACTCTCATCACAGGCTGTCAGTTGCGTTTCGATCGTCACCGCATAATCCCCCATCTCACCCAGATCGGCCAAGATCGTGTTGAGAATAGCGCCGACCATATCAAAGGCGAGGGCTGGTACGGACGGTAACATGTTGACTCCGGTAAAGTTGGAAAAAGCATAAACATAAGCCCCGGTTAGGATATTCCCAATCTCTTTCAGTGCTGAAATTTCCATTTCGCCTAAAAGATTACTACATTTCTCCGGGTCGTCAATCAAAAGCCCGGCAACAAAGAGGGCTTTGTCTTCCGGAAAAAGGTAAAGCATCTTGCTGGGTGCCCCCCCAAAGATCCGTAGATAAACACCGACCATCGGTTGTTCCGGACCACCGATAAAATCACAGGCTTCCGACAGGGGCATGATATTTACCTCTGGCACGGTCATCAATACCTTCATATTGATCAGTTGGGAAAGGACCGTTGCCGCATGGCCGGCACCGATATTACCCACCTCACGGATGGCATCTAGTTGGAGGGGAGTTAGGTTCGCAATCATCAATCTTCCTCCAGTTGTGCTTCGCTTAATTCCTTCTCCTCTTCCGGACTAAGCGTCCGTTCTAAGTTAAGCAAAACAATCAAACGTTCATTAAGCTTGGCAACACCGGCCAAATAGTAGGAATCCACGCCTTTCGTAATCGGTGGTGGCGGTTCAATGGCCGAGACTGGAATCCGTAATACTTCAACCACGGCATCAACCAGCATTCCGACCAGCGCCTCTCCTACCTCGACAATGATGACGCGGGAATTATGTCCAAGCTCCGGTAAGGTCAACCCGAAACGGACCCGTAGGTCAACAATGGGGATGATCTCACCGCGTAGATTAATCACACCTTCCACAAATGGGGGGGCCTTCGGCACCCTGGTAATCCCCTGATCCAGTTTTTCAATCTCCCGCACCTGTAAAATATCAACGCCAAATTCTTCTTCTCCCAACTTAAAGATGATAATCTGGGTAGTTTCTTCTTGTCGCTCTTTATTCTGTTTATCTCTCATTTCGTATCCCCCCTTAAATACGGTATGTTAAGCTACCGAACGCAGATCTAAGATCAAAGCAATTTTCCCGTTTCCTAAGATGGTAGCGCCCGCAATCCCAGGAATACTCCCCAGATAAGCACCTAAGGATTTGATCACCACATCTTGCTGGCGCACGAGCGTATCGACCACGAAGCCAATCCGGCGCTCCCCGTTACTGACGATCACCACATCCAGCTCTTCGAGGCTGGAATTTTTGGCTTCGTCCACGCCTAAATAATCCTGAAGCCGAATTAGCGGGAGCAGTTCGCCCCGGTACAAGGTAACCTCCCGGTTCCGAAGCATTTTAATATCTTTCTTCGCCACACTAATCGTCTGGTCGATCAGGGTGGATGGAATCGCAAAAACCTCATCACTTAGTTGGACAATGAGCGTCTGAATAATGGCTAAAGTCAGCGGGAGACGAATAGTAAACTTTGTCCCTTTCCCTTCCTCGCTGGCCATTTCGACAACTCCGCCCAAGTTGGAAATCTGGGTTTTGACCACATCCATCCCGACACCCCGGCCGGAAATGTCGGTAACTTGCTCGGAAGTTGAGAAGCCGGGAAGAAAGATCAGGTTGATGATCTCTTCATCATCCATACTGTCCAGTTCTTCACGACTGACAATACCCCGCTCCCCGGCACGGGCTTTGACTTTTTCTCGATTCACGCCCGAACCGTCATCGATCACCTCAATCACCACATTATTCCCAGCTTGATACGCCTTAAGCTCGACAACGCCCGGTAGGCTTTTTCCAGCCGCAGTTCTATCTTCGGGGGGTTCAATCCCGTGGTCAATACTATTTCTGATGATGTGAACCAACGGATCCACAATCTCATCAATCACGGTCCGGTCTAATTCGGTTTCGGCACCACTGATCTGTAATTGTACTTCTTTCCCGGTTTCCTTGGCAAGATCCCGCACCAGCCGGGGAAAACGGGAAAAGACGTGATCCACCGGGACCATCCTTGTTTTTAACACTTGGTCCCGCAGATCCATCGTCAAACGGCTCAGCTGTTCGACGGTTTCGGTCAGGATCTGGTCCTCTTGCTCTATACTCAACTGTTCCAGCCGGGATCTGGTGATCACCAGCTCGCCAACGAGGTTCATCAAATCATCCAGCTTCCTGATGTCCACCCGAACCGTTGGTGAGACGTTCGAAGGGGGCTTCGCGCTTGCTCCCTTTTGTGAACTGACATCGCTGGCTGTTGCTTTTGCATTGCCGCCCCGCCGTTCAACGAGAAGGTCGTCGCTGGCAAGGATCTCACCCTCAACCTTTTCAACATCAAGCATCTTCTCTAAGAAGCGAACTAGAAACTCCAGCGGTTTCTTGCTTAATATCCCAACGATAAAATCGGTATCAAACCGCTCATCTTCCAACTCCTTAGCGCTGGGGACGGTGCGAATAATCTCACCGTGGGCTTCCAACTCGCGCAAAATCATAAAGGCGCGAGCACCCTTAAGGAGGCATTCTTTCTGCAAGTATACATGGAGGTGATTTAGATTGAAACCTTCCGTCCCCGCCTGTTTAATCTGTTCAATTTCGGCGGGAAGATAACGTAACTGGAGATTACGGCGGCGTTCTGATGTCGACTGGGGTTGGGACGTCGTTTCTTGGGTACTAAACTTTTGCAGGTTCTGGATGACGCCGGCAATCTCGATATCTTCTTCCCGGCCTTCGGTGATCCCTTGCGCCAACACTTCCAATAGATCCAACGCTTCAAACAGAGTGTTAATAATTTCGGCATTAACGTTTAGTACTTTTTGGCGCAACATACTGAGAACATCTTCCATAGCATGCGTCACGTTGGACATCTTGTTAAAACCCATGGTTGCCGAGGCACCTTTTAGAGTATGGGCGGCGCGGAAAATTGAGTTAATGATCTCGGTGTTTTCCGGATCTTGTTCCAGAGCCAGCAAAGACTGGTTTAAGGATTGCAAATGTTCCTGACATTCATCCATAAACACATTGAGATATTGAGAAACGTCCATCGCTTTCACCTCCAGGATTCAGTTGGGAGAAATCTTTTTATCGTGCTTTACCAAAAAACAGTCTTTGGAAGAACGTGGCGATCCCTTTCGACGGATGCTCCGGCAAGAGCAGTAGATGCTCAGCCATCTTCCTAATCCCCTGGGAAGCCTTTGAGTTAGGATGGGTCAAAGTAAATGGTTGTTGCTGTTTTACCGCTTTCGAAACATTGTGGTCAAAATGAATATGCCCTAAGGATTCCAGCGGAAATTGTAAAAACTTCTCGGCAACAATACGGAGGCGTTCCACCACCTGTTCGCCTTCCTCATCGCTTTTCACCATATTAACGGCCACATAAATCTTGGCATTGGGGTTTTCTTTGGAGATAATCTTGATCACCCCATAAGCATCGGCAATTGAAGTTGGTTCCGGAATCGTCACCACAACTACTTCTTCCGCCGCTAATAGAAAGCGGATCACTTTGTTTGAAATCCCCGCACCGGTGTCAAGAATAATGAAATCATTATCCTCGTCCAAGGTAAATAGCCGATTTATGCAGTTATCCAACTGCCAAGAACCAAGATTTGCCAGCTCCTGCAGGCCGGAACCGCCCGCAATGATCTTAATGCCAGCCGGTCCTTCCATGACCACATCGGCTAAATCCCGTTCCCCAGAGAAAAAATGGCCTAAATGATATTTGGGAATCATCCCTAACATCAAATCAATATTGGCCAGACCCAAGTCGGTATCGATTAAGGTTACCTTTTGGCCTAATTTGGAGAGGCAAATGGACAAGTTAACCGAAAGGTTAGTTTTGCCCACCCCGCCTTTACCACTAGTTACTGCTATGATGCGGGCCCTGCGGGAGTTAGCCCGATGATTTTTGCTATTTACAAGCTCCCTTAAACGTTCCGCTTGATCACGCATTGATGGTCTCCTTATCCGCGTACTTATCGGCATACCTCTTAATAACTTCGAAGGTTGCGACCTCAATATCCTCCGGTACACTCTGTCCTGTTGTGACATAAGATAACGGAATACGCAATCGTTCGGCAACCTCGATGACGTTACTCAAACTATTGGTCTCATCCAATTTGGTAAAGATTAACCGGTTCACACCGAGCTCCTTAAAAGAATCGGCAGTTTCGAGCAGATCCTCCAGTTTTGTATTGGCACTCAACACCAAATGGGTTTCATTCAGTGGACGTCCGTTAAAAAAGTGCTTTAACTCGCGGATCTGCTGCTTATTCTTTTGACTACGGCCCGCCGTATCAATCAAGATTAATTGTTTATCCAATAGTTTTTGAAAAGCATGCTTTAAATCTGCAGCTGTATATACCACTTCAATCGGCAAGTTAATGATTTCTGAATAGGTTTTTAATTGCTCAACCGCCGCAATACGGTAGGTATCGATCGTAATCAGGCCAACCGATTTTCCTTCAAACAGGGCAAAATTGGCGGCCAATTTCGCAATGGTCGTCGTCTTTCCAACCCCCGTAGGGCCGACTAATGCCACCACAGTGGGGCGACTACCAAGACGAATCGGATACGTTTTGATTAGAACGCCATCTAAGTCTTTCTGGGACGTACCTGGTGTACCTGGTGTATCTGGTGTATCAGGTGTATCTGGTGTGAATTCCGTGTCTGGCTTGTCCGCTACGGCCTGCTCTTCCGGTGTGGCGTCTGTGTCGGCCGTGGCCGCTGCTTTTTCCGTCGCTGGTACCCCCGAACGAACTTGTGCCGTGACCCCTTCTATGGCCATCCGGATCTCGGATAATTCTTTTTTTACTTTTTCCAGTTCCGGCATGATGGTCGTTGGTTCAGGCTGGAATAATTGGCGTTGCTTTTCTTCATCCTCCTCCGCCACCGGCTGTTTTGCCGCACTGGGGATCTGCATGGTCTCCTTGTTATCAATAGCAGCCAGCACTTCATACCTTTTTTTGGCGAATAAGCCTAAAAAGCCCCCTTCCTTAAAAGGACGAGAATGCAAGATCAGGGCATCATTGCCTAGATCCCGCTTCACACGGGCAATTGCTTGTTGCGCCGTATCGGCAACAAATCTTTTAACCCTCATTTACAACACCTACCATTCCTAAGGAATGTACTTCCATTTCCGGAATTATCTCTTGGTAAGAAACCACAAAGATCTTCGGCGAAACCCGTTCCGTAATGCTTCGGACATAACGACGGATCGCCGGTGCCACCAACAGCACCGGATTACGCCCTTCCTGGATAATCGGGCGAACATGTTGATTTAAGGAAGCATAGAATTCATTCAACCATGACGGTGGCAGGGGCTCGCCCTCGCTATCTTGAGCACGGAAAATCCGCTCTTCGGTCTGGGGCGTGAGGGTCAAGACCTGGATCTTATTCCCATCACCCGCCAACATCTTAGAGATCTGTCGTTTCAAAGCCCCCCGGACGTATTCGGTCAGTAAATTCGTATCCTTCGTCATCGGCGCGTAATCAGCCAACGTTTCCAGGATCGTCACTAAATTTCGCAGGGGAATACCTTCCTTTAAAAGTTGGGCAAAGACCTTTTGGACCTCACCTACCGTCATTAAGTTGGGGATTAATTCTTCCACAACCACCGGATAATCGGTTTTTATGTAGTCCAGCATGGCTTGGATCTCTTGCCGCCCCACTAGTTCAAAGGCATAATTGCGGATAATTTCCGTAAGATGCGTGGCCAAAACGGAAGGGCAATCCACCACCGTATACCCGGACATTTCCGCCTTTTCTCTTTGGTCCGCAGTAATCCACAGGGCGGGCAGGCCGAAGGCCGGTTCCTTCGTAGGAACTCCTGATATCTTCTCCGTTACCGCTCCCGCATCCATGGCCAGGAAAGAGTGGGTCATCAGTTCCCCACTGGCCACTTCGACCCCTTTAATCTTAATCACATACTGGTTGGGCGAAAGTTGCATATTATCGCGAATCCGGATTGCCGGCAAAATAATCCCCAGTTCTAAAGCGACTTGTCGTCGAATTAAACTGACCCGTTCAAAGAGATCCCCACCTTGGCTTTTATCGACCAACGGGATTAAACTATAGCCAATCTCCACCTCCATCGGATCAACCGCAAGCAGAGAAAGGACATTCTCCGGTTTATAAGCGATCTGTTCCTGGGCGGCTACCTCTTGTTCAACTCCGGCTTCAGCTTTTTCTCTCTGTTCCCGGCGGAGGATCGAAGTCAACCACCACAAAAGAAGCGCAATCACCAAGAAGGGAATGGTCGGCATCCCCGGGACCAAGCCGAACAAGGCAAGCACACCCGCGGTAATCAGTAAGATTTGCGGGTAACGTAAGATTTGCGTGGTGACATCGGTCCCCAGGTTGTCTTCGGAAGCGGCCCTAGTCACTAAGACCCCGGTCGCGGTGGAGATGAGCAGTGCGGGAACCTGTGAGACCAAGCCGTCACCCACCGTTAGAAGGGCATATAACTGCAGGGCGCCCAGCGCATCAAGCCCACGTTGCCACATCCCAATGATGACACCGCCCAAAAGGTTAATGACGGTGATGATCAACCCGGCAATCGCGTCGCCTTTTACAAATTTACTGGCACCATCCATCGAACCATAAAAATCAGCTTCACGTTCAATTTCGCGCCGGCGGGCCCGGGCCTCTTCCTCTGTAATCATTCCGGCATTTAAGTCCGCATCGATACTCATCTGTTTCCCGGGCATCGCATCCAACGTAAACCGGGCCGCCACTTCAGCCACCCGCTCCGACCCTTTCGTAATCACCAGGAAGTTAATTAAAGTTAAGATTAGAAAGATGATAAAGCCAACCACCGGATTGCTCCCGGCGACAAAATTACCAAACGCATCGATTACTTGGCCAGCGTATCCGTGCAGCAAGATTGACCGGGTGGAAGAAACGTTAAGCGCTAACCGGAAAAGGGTCGTCAAGAGCAGAACCGTAGGAAACACCGAAAATTCCAGCGATTTTCGGACATTCATCGTCAACATCAAGATTAAGAAGGACAGGGCAATGTTGACCGTAAAAAAGAGATCAAGGACTAAAGTAGGGAGGGGGATAAAAAGCATACCAAGAATGATTACCACCAAGAAGACAACGATAATCTCCCCGCTAAAGGCAAGTCTGGATAATAAAGCTTTTTCTCGTGGTTGATCCGGCATTTTATTCACCATCAATTTTCAAGTATTTATCCTGGGCACACCATCATTTAACGTCTTTGCCGCAGTTTATAGACGAAAGCTAAAACCTCCGCGACCGCCTGGTAGAGGTTGGGCGGAATCAACTCGCCGATCTCGACCGTTTGGTAGAGGGTTCGGGCCAAGGGTTTGTTTTCGACCAACGGAATCTGATGTTCGGTGGCAATCTCCCTAATTTTAGCAGCGATATAACCCTGCCCCTTCGCCAAAACCTGCGGGGCTGTCATTTTGTCGGCCTCGTACTTGATGGCAATGGCCAAACGCGTCGGGTTGGTGATCACCACATCCGCCTTGGGAACTTCTTGCATCATCCGCCGCATCGCCAACTGCCGTTGTTTTTGGCGGATCCGGTTTCTGATCATCGGATCTCCTTCGGTCTGTTTGAACTCGTCCTTTACCTCTTTCTTCGTCATCCGCAAGCTTTTGCGGTGCTGGTAGCGTTGGTAGTAAAAATCAAAAACCGCTAAGGCCAGTAGCAAAAGGATAATACGCAGGACGATCGTAAACATCAACTGCCAAATCATCCCGGCCAATTCTAATGGCGGGTAATACACGTTAGTTTCGGCAATAGGAAAAACCCGACTTTTAAAAGTATTCCATATGATAATGAACACCCCAATAATCTTAAACAATGCTTTAAATAAGTCGACAAGCTTTTGGGGTGAAAACATCCTTTTCAAGCCGGCAATC
Source organism: Bacillota bacterium (assembly GCA_012512605.1). Taxonomy (GTDB): domain Bacteria; phylum Bacillota; class UBA4882; order UBA10575; family UBA10575; genus Capillibacterium. The sequence continues at coordinate 3,206 of JAAZDX010000266.1, read as the reverse complement.
GGATTTAACCGGTCAAACTTCATCTTGAGGGGTTCTAAAGTGAACAGACCCCCTGTTTGCAGGAAATTTACTAAAACACCAACGGTTAAGATGGAAAGCCCTACCGGGATAAACGCCCCCAGAACCGTGTGTAAAGTACTGTTAAAAAGCTGAGCAAGATTGGCCTCATCCAGATAGGTGTTTAAACGGTCACTGGAAAACCCGGACTGAAAACAGAGAAACATTTTTTGCAATAAATAGGAGCCCCCCGCCCGCAAAGCCATAAACCCGGCCAGCAGGGTGACGACCGTACTCAGTTCGCTACTTCGCGGTACTTGCCCCCTTTGCCTTGCGCGCTGTCGTTTCCGTGGGGTTGCTTCTTCCGTCTTTTCTTCATCAGCAAAAAACTGAAGATTAAAGTGGCACGGAGGGCAAAGCGCACCGTCGCCTTCTCTAGCGGATTGTGTTAAGAAAACGTAGTAACTCAGTCCAAACACTCCCACTTGCCGAAAAATATCCCGCCAACCAGCGGATTAGAACCGGCAGGGACAAGGAAAGCAGCGTAAAGCCCAGAAAGTTTTTTAAGGGGAAACCGATAAAGAACACGTTAATCTGGGGGACTAGTTTGGCGAGTACCCCCAACCCCACATCGGTCAAGAACAGAACACCAAAGATGGGCAACGCAACTTGAACGGCTAGCCAAAAAAGGCCGGAAAAAGCCTTGAGGATATAGGGCAAGCCCTTAGCAAATAAGATCTCTCCCCCCACCGGTAGCAACCGGTAGCTTTGGGACAAGACATTGAACAGGGTGTGGTCCCCTTTCACCAAGATAAATATCCAGAGGGCAATGATGTAATAAAGTTGGCCGAGAATCGGCATCTGGCTGCCGGTATAGGGATCCAGCACGTTAACCATGGCAAACCCCATCGGCCGGTCCACTAATTGGCCCGCCAGTTGTAATCCGGCAAAGGTCAGATATAAGATATACCCCATTAACAAACCGACAACAAACTCTTGCACCAGGTATAAGACGAAGACCCCAAAGTGGGCGGGGAGGGCAACCAAGGGCTGGATTAAGGGTACAAAAATAAAGGATAAAAAGAGCGCAATACTAGCCCGGACCTTCGACGGGAGGTTCCGGCTTTGAAACAGCGGCGCTCCCGTTAAAAGGCCGAGGTTCCGAAAGTACACCAACATAAACAAGGATATTTGCATCTCCGACCAGGTCGCTAAGTCCAATTACCACCCTCACCATCCGCCTGCTTGACTAAGATAAGAAAAAAGTTCGGTCGTAAAATCCACCAAAACACGGAGCATCCAAGGGCCTAAAAGCACTAACGTAAAAAAAACAGCTAATAATTTCGGAATGAACGTTAAAGTCTGCTCTTGAATCTGGGTTGTCGCCTGAAAGATACTGACCAAAAGACCGACGACCATTCCAATCCCTAACATGGGACCGGCTACCGTGAGGACCGTAGTTACCCCCTGTCGAATTATGGCGACGACCGTCACATCAGTCACTACTAATCACCACCCACGATCAATAACCAGTTAAAAGACTGCGAACCACCAGATTCCATCCATCCACCATAACGAAGAGTAAGATCTTGAAAGGCATCGAGATCATGACCGGCGGAAGCATTAACATGCCCATGGACATTAGCGTACTGGCGACGATCATATCAACCACCAAAAAGGGAACATACAAAATAAAGCCCATTGTAAAAGCAATCTTTAATTCACTGATGATAAAGGACGGCACAAGAATATGTAAAGGAATCTCTTCATAATTGGTCGGTCTGGTTGTAATCTCCCCAATCCGCATAAACAAACGTAGATCATCGTTACGAACGTGTTTCCCCATGAAGTTTTTGACCGGCTTCTCCGCTTCGTTTAAAGCTTCTTCGATGGTAATCTCACCGGCAAAAAAAGGGGTCAACGCGTTTTGTCGCACCTCCGACCAAGTTGGTGCCATGATATAGAAAGTCAAGAAAAGGGCGAGCCCAATAATCACCTGATTCGGGGGGGATTGTTGCAAGCCAATCGCGCTCCGGGTGAACGACAAGACCACGATAATCCGCGTGAACGCAGTAAACATAATTAGAATGGCTGGTGCCAGCGAAAGAATGGTGATTAAAGCTAAAATCCGGAGACTGGCAGCAACCTGTTCCGGATCATCCGCGTTTGTCCATCCAATTTCAATTTGGGGAAGAGCTGGCTGCCCTAAACTTACTTTACTGCTGATCAAGATTAAGATTAGCCCCAAAAAAACAACGAGCAGAAAACGTCGTTTATCCATCGCTCTTAAGTCCTCGTTGGGTTCGGTATTTCATTAGTCTCTCCTCTATTCTCTGCGCCTGTGTCATCACTTCCGGCTGAGCAGCCGATCCTGGGTCTTTTCGACCCCCATCCAGCAGTCCTTTTAGATGGTCGGCAAATCCTTTCCCGGCCGCTTGGCGGTCTGCCCCCGGATGGTCGAGTTCAGCTTGGAGTGAGCCAACCAGATCCGGATCGCGAATCTCCGTCAGAAAGGACAGATTGCGTTCCGCGTCCCCCATTAGAAATAATTGTTTGCCAACCATTACTAAATGAAGAGCCCGGTTCGGGCCTAAGTAGAGCGTTTCCACCAAACGCAAATGATGGCCGGAGCGTCCACCGGCCCTTCTTCCTAGCCAACGCGCCACTTTTGAAGCAAGATAAAGCACAAGCAGAAAGCAGAGGAGATATGAGATGATCTGTAAATAGGAAAAACTAGTTTCCGGGGCAACCTCCTGTGGAGCGCTGATTGTTTCGCTATCAAACCCGGCCAGTGGGATCAAAAATCCTAGTAAAGAATAAAGACATCCCATCATTGGATTACTTTTCGAACCGCTTCTAAAACTCGATCCGGTTGAAACGGTTTCACCACGAAATCCTTGGCACCTGCTTGGATGGCATCGATCACCATCGCCTGCTGTCCCATGGCGCTACACATAATAATCAACGCATTCTCATCGATCTTCTTGATCTCCTTGACCGCAGTAATTCCGTCCATCTCGGGCATTGTGATGTCCATGGTTACTAAATCGGGTTTTAATTCTTTAAACTTTTCTACCGCTTTGACGCCATCTTCTGCTTCGCCGATAACTTCGAATCCGCCCTTTTTCAAAATATCTTTGATCATCATGCGCATAAAGGCGGCGTCGTCAACTACTAAAACACGATTTCTCACGGATCTTCCCCCCTAT
>JAAZDX010000265.1 GCA_012512605.1 Bacillota bacterium | reverse complement strand
GTCGAAGACATGATGGTGGTATCGGAGATCGGCGAGCAATGGTCGCCAAAGACCGCACCGGCCAGGGTGGCGGAGACCGAAATGATCTAGAGTTCCGGCTCAAGACTGCTCGCAACCACAATCGGCAGCAGGATGCCGAAGGTCCCCCAGGAGGTCCCGGTCGAGAAAGACATGCCAGAGGCAACCGCAAAGACAATCGCGGGCAGGAGAATCCGAAGACCGGCAGCACTGCCGGCAAAGATTCCGCTGACATACTCGCTCGCCCCAAGGAGATTGGTGATGCCACTCAAGGTCCAGGCAAAAGTAAGAATCAGAATCGCAGGAACCATTGCTTTAAAGCCGTTGGGGAAGCACTCCATGCACTCGTGGAAAGAAAGTACTCTGCGCAGGAGAAAATAAATAATTGTGAAAATGAGAGCAAGCGCGGAACCTAGGGAAAGGCCAACCGAAGCATCACAGTTGGCAAAGGCATCGATGATATTTTCCCCTTCAAGAATCCCGCCGGTATAGAGCATCCCCACAATACAGAGGACAATGAGAACAAGGACCGGGATGATCAGGTCGATTACCTTTCCTTTTCCGACCGGAACCTCGCCATCCTGGCCTTCAAAGGGACGGTCGGGCGTGGTATAGAGATCCCCGTGGCGAATGGCATTCTCTTCGTGTTTCCGCATTGGTCCATATTCGATGCTAAGTAAAGTAATGAAAACGATCATCCCCAAGGTAAGGAGGGAATAAAGATTGTACGGAATCGCCCGCACGAAAAGCTCAAACCCGTTATACCCTTCAACCACCCCGGTCACCGCCGCTGCCCAGGAAGAGATGGGCGCAATCATACAGATCGGTGCCGCAGTGGAGTCAACAATATAGGCCAACTTTGCCCGGGAGATCCGGTGCTTATCGGTGATTGGCCGCATCACGTTACCAACGGTCAGACAGTTGAAGTAGTCGTCAACAAAAATGAGGATACCAAGGCCAAATGTGGCCAGCATCGCCCCTTTTCTGGTACGGATTCTTTGCCTTGCCCACTCGCCATAGGCAGCTGAGCCGCCTGCCCGGTTCATCAGGCAGACTACTGTTCCTAAAACGACCAGGAAAATCAGGATACCCACGTTCCAGCTGTCGGCAAGGGAAGCGATAAAACCTTCCGTAAACATGCTCGTGTAGGCAGTAAGTAAATCAAAGTTAGCATAAAGCAAAGCCCCAAAAACAATACCGATGAAGAGGGAACTGTACACTTCCTTAGTGATCAGCGCAAGGACAATAGCTACCAGTGGCGGAACAAGCGACCAAAAAGTAGCGTAGACCTCGGTCTGATGCCCCTCGCCTGCTGCGTCCTCAGCAAATGCCGGTAACGCAAAGAACACGGCAATTGCGGCGACAACCAGCAGCAGGGTGATTAACCTTTTCCGATTCATTAATAAACCTCCTATATTTATTTCTATACAAAAAAACATGAGGCGTAGAGATACCTCATGTTTTATTAACTACACGATAGCTCTCCACCCTTTAAGTGACAGTCTGTTGCATCTTCTACAACAGCCCAGCGTCGGTCCCTTCTGGCTGGCAACCAACACTTCGGCGGTTATTCTTTTCATCTGTTACAGTGCCAGACCATAAATAACAGACTACTCGTAATAGACCGCGCCTCTATCGAACTATATTTAATATAATTTTAAAAGACCTTGCATTAAAGTATAGACACCATTAGGCTAAAAGTCAAGATTATACCGCATAATATCTTTTTTTCACCGATAAACCAAGCAATACCCCCTGCTTTTCGGCAGGAAAGTTTCTCCTTCACGCCGAAGAATATTTACAAGCATATCTCGCTCCTCTCTTTTACAGACGAATGATTGAAGCAGATTCGTAATAATCAACAATGAAAGAACGGTGTAAAGATGCAACTTTTCCCTGAACTTCCTTGGCTGATCAAGATCCTGGCTTCGCTCGGCGTGATCCTCCTGACCAACCGCCTCTTGAAAAGTCTCTCGTTGGCCATGGCCAGTGGCGCTTTATTAATTGCCCTTTTTGCTGGCCATTCCCCTGCAGAGATGATCGCCATCGC